>NZ_PNDP01000068.1:0-24659 GCF_005886415.1 Pseudoalteromonas sp. S327
ACTTTATCGGGGTCAGATCAAATAGCTGTTAGCTGGGAGCTGTCAGCTTTTAGCTGCCCGAGTGGGCTTATAGATTTATGACATGGACGTTGTAGTTTGGGTAGAGTGAAACGAAACCCAACATGTGCGGCGAATAAAACTGTTCTGCTGGTTATCAAATACGTTGGGTTTCGAAAATTCAACCCAACCTACGCCAGGAATACGCTTTTGTGGTTGCTAGAGTATGCAACAATATCGTGGATAAGCTTGGCTTAAACTTGTCTTGATTATAATTAACAAAACTAATCTATACTCTTATTTATCTGTTTATTTTATGGATAAAAATATGCGTTATAAACGTATGTTAGAGGCGGGCGCATGTTATTTTTTACGGTAAATTTAGAAGATAGATCTCAGCCTTTGCTTGTGGAAAATATAGAGTTATTACGCCGTGTATATTCAAAGGTGGCAAAAAAGCATCCAATAAAGACGATTGCAATTGTTATCATGCCCGATCATCTTCATGCTATTTGGCAATTACCTAAAGGTGATAGTAATTACGCAATGCGTTGGCGACTTATAAAATCAGGCTTTTCTCGAGAGCTGCCAGCAACAGAGTTTTGTAATAAAAGTCGAATAGCGAAAGGAGAGCGCGGGATTTGGCAGCGTCGCTATTGGGAACATAAAATTAGAGATGAAGAAGACTTAAATAATCATATTAATTATATTCACTACAACCCGGTGAAACATAACCATGTTATTAAAGTGAGTGATTGGCCATTTTCAAGCTTTCATCAATACGTTAAAAAATCAAAACTAAGCCAAGATTGGGAGTGCAATAATGATTCAACCACTTTGTATGATGAATAAAATTTCGGTGTTATAAAACAAGTTGGGTTTCGTAAACTCTACCCAACCTACATCTGGTTTAAGTTCTTAACGATGCGTTAAATATTCAAAAATAACCTAACTTACTAAGCCAACTTTCAAACCTTAAAGCCCTTTCTTCACCACATACCTATAAGGTGCTTCATCGGCGTCTGTAGCCACCAGTGTGTGATCCATAAATGTACAAAAACTTGGAATATCGCGAGTGGTTGATGGGTCATCAGCGGTAATTAATAACGTTTCACCGTCGTTCATCTTACGAATTGCAGCGCGTAACATCATTACAGGTTCTGGGCAGCGTAGGCCCATGGCGTCTAATTGGTGATCGGGATTATCAAAGCTCATAAAAAGTTACCTGTAAAAATAGTCGCGGCTTGGTTTGGTCGGGTAGTTTAGCGCAATTAATCTGTTTGGTTAACTGTTTTGCATATAACGGGTAAGCGTAATACAGTAAAAAAAATCTGGTTTAAATTTAATACACCCTATTCATATCAGCAATAAGCTGGTGGCATAAAAAAAGGCGAACTAACTTGCGCTAGTTCGCCTTTTTAATCACCAAGATGGTTTACATGTTTAAGCTAATAATTAGTCTTGAACACGTTCAAATACAGTCGCGATGCCTTGGCCTAAACCAATACACATAGTTGCTAGACCATATTTTGCATTTTTGTCTTCCATTAAGTGAATAAGTGAGGTGCTAATACGCGAACCTGAACAACCTAGTGGGTGACCAAGTGCGATTGCGCCGCCGTTTAAATTCACTTTTTCATCAACTACGTCTGCTAAACCTAAGTCTTTAAGTACAGGCAGTGATTGTGCTGCAAATGCTTCGTTAAGCTCTGCTACGTCAATGTCATCAATAGTAATACCAGCTTGTGCAAGTGCTTTTTTACTTGCTGGTACTGGGCCGTAACCCATGATTGATGGATCGCAACCGGCAACAGCCATTGCTTTAACACGTGCACGAATTGGTAAGCCAAGCTCTTTTGCTTTTTCTTCGCTCATTACTAACATGGCTGATGCGCCATCAGAAAGTGCAGAAGATGTACCCGCAGTAACCGAGCCAGAGGTAGGGTTAAATACTGGGCGAAGCTGAGATAAACCTTCAACCGTTGTTTCAGGGCGAATTACTTCATCATCTTCAACTAAAATTAAAGAGCCATCAGCTGCGTGACCTTCCATTGCTAAAATTTCGCGGCGGAAACGCCCTTCAACTGTTGCAGCATGTGCACGTTGATGTGAGCGGTATGCAAATTCGTCTTGCTGCTGGCGGCTAATTCCGTGAATAGTTGCAAGGTATTCTGCAGTTAAACCCATAGAGCCAGATGCTTGTGCAATTGAAGTTGCTAAGCCTGGGTGAAAGTCGTTACCGTGAGTCATAGGAACGTGACCCATGTGCTCAACACCACCAATTAGGTAAGTGTCGCCAGCGCCTGTCATAATTGCGCGTGCTGCGTCATGCAATGCTTGCATTGACGAGCCACATAAACGGTTAACGGTTGTAGCAGGTACTGAGTGTGGAATACCTGCAAGCAGTGATGCGTTACGTGCAACGTTAAAGCCTTGCTCTAATGTTTGCTGTACACAGCCCCAATAAATATCGTCAATTGATGCTGGATCAACCGCTGGGTTGCGTTCTAGTAAGCCCTTCATTAAATGAGCGCTTAAGTCTTCCGCACGCTTGTTTTTAAATACGCCGCCTTTTGAGCGACCCATTGGTGTGCGGATACAATCTACAATTACTGGATTATTCATGATATTAACCTTCCACCTTATAGAAAACACGACCTTCTTCGGCCCACTTGCGAGTTTGCTCTGATACTTGGTAAATCGCACCTAGGTGAGCATATTTGTCTGCTGATGCAACAAAGTTAGCTAAACCAGTTTGATCTAAGTAACGGAACGCGCCGCCTCTAAATGGAGGGAAACCAACGCCGTATACAAGGGCCATATCAGCTTCTTGAGGAGAAGCAACAATGCCTTCTTGTAAACAAAGAAGCACTTCGTTGATCATTGGGATCATACAACGGTCGATAATTTCTTGTTTATCAAATTCTTTAGGTGCATCAGTAATTGGCGCTAGTAGCTCAACTGCTGTTGCATCGGTTGATTTTTTAAGACGACCACGACGGTCTGTTTCGTACTTGTAAAAACCTGCTTTGTTCTTTTGACCAAAACGTTTTTCGTTAGCAAAAACAGTCACCGGATCTTTTTCTGCACGTGCCATACGCTCAGGGAATCCGTCAGCCATTACGCCAGTACAGTGATACGCCGTATCAATGCCTACAACATCAAGCAGGTAAGCCGGGCCCATTGGCCAGCCAAATACGTTTTCCATTACTTTATCTACTTTTGCAAAGTTAGCGCCTTCAACAACTAATTTGCTAAAGCCTGCAAAGTAAGGGAATAAAACACGGTTCACAAAAAAGCCTGGGCAATCGTTTACAACAATTGGAGACTTGCCAAGTTTAAGCGCGTAATCAACGACTGCATTAATTGTTTTATCAGAGGTTTTTGCACCACGGATAATTTCTACTAATGGCATTTTTGGCACTGGATTGAAAAAGTGCATACCACAGAAGTTTTCTGGTTTATCTAACGCTTCTGCAAGCAAGTCGATACAAATAGTCGATGTGTTTGATGTAAGTACCGTGCCTTCTGGCATGTTCTTTTCAAGGTCAGCTAATACCGCTTGCTTAACTTTAGGATTTTCTACTACGGCTTCAACAATAATGTTGGCGTTTTGTAGATCTGCATCGTTAAGCGTCGGCTTAATTTTGCTAAGCGTTGCCAGCATTTTTTCCATTGGCATGTGGCCGCGTTTAACTTTTGCACCCAGTAGTTTAGATGCTTCACCCATACCTAAATCAAGCGCATCCTGTTGGATGTCTTTCATTATGATTGGTGTGCCTTTATAAGCTGACTGGTATGCAATACCGCCGCCCATAATACCTGCGCCTAATACAGCCGCTTGTTTAATTTCAACATCGCTGTGCTTAGCAAGTTTACGTGCTTTACCTTTAATAAACTGGTCATTTAAGAAAATACCGGTTTGTGCAGCTGCTTCGTTAGTGCGCGCAAGTTTTGCAAAGTTAGCATTTTCGATTGCCATTGCTTCATCGCGAGTACAGTTGGCCGCTGCTTTAATAGTGCGAACTGCCATAACCGGAGCAGGATAGTGGCCTTTGGTTTTACCCATTACCATACCTTCTGCCATCGCAAAGCTCATGCCTTGCTCAACACGGTTTAATTTAAGTGGCTGAAGTTTAACATCGCGTTTTGCTTGCCAATCTAGTTTGCCGGCAATTGCTAATTCAAGTGTTGCTAGGCTTGACTCTAAAAGTTTGTCAGCACTAACTACCGCGTCAAACGCACCTACTTTTAGGGCATCAGTGGCACGGTTTTCTTTGCCTGAAGTGATCCAAAGCATGGCGTTATCTGCGCCAATAATGCGTGGTAAGCGCACTGTGCCACCAAAACCAGGCATTATACCTAGTTTAACTTCTGGTAAGCCCATTTTAGCGGTTTCGCTTGCAACGCGATAATCGGTAGCAAGTGCCCACTCACAGCCGCCGCCAAGTGCCAAGCCATTTATAGCGCTAAGAGTTGGGAATGGTAAGTCTTCGATTGCGTCAAAAACGTCGGTTGCGTTTTTGATCCACGTTACTAATTCTTCTTCTGGTTTAGTAAATGTTGGTAAAAATTCGAAGATATCTGCACCAATAATAAAGTGATCTTTATCACTGGTGAAAATCATGCCTTTGATATCAGAATTAGACGCTAATTCTTTTAATGCTGCTGCACAATCTGAAAGAGTTTGCTGAGATAGTGTGTTTACAGAACCTGCAACACAAAACTTAAACTCGGCGATGTTTTCCTTTAGGAAGCTAACTTCAAAGGAATCGCTTTTATATAACATTATTATTCTCCCTAGTTGACGAACTAAGACTGGTACGATGAGTTTGCATTTCGACCAGTGTGCTTGCTTTAAAATTAAAATGCAACGAAAAATTTAACTCGGTTACAAACGGTTGGTTAAAATATAGCTGGTTTGGTGCTAAGGTGTACTGGAATGTGCTAAAGGTACTCATTAATTATTATGAGTGCGTAAATTAAATGTTGTTCATACTTTATTAAAGGCACTCTCATTATTGTTTTAGTGTCTCAAACTGGAAATTATTAACCCTGACAGGTCGTTAAACCTAAAGGATATTATGAAAAAAATTTTATTAAGCGCTGTGGCAGCTGCCTTTATTCTTCCTTTTAGTTCTGCCCAAGCGAGTATCGATAATGACGCGTTTTTAGATGCTGAAAAAAAAGTGCGCTATGGAAGCTACCAAGACTTTAAAGAAGCAATAAACGGGTTAGACCACCCGCTAAAGCCGTATGTCGAAAAAACATATTGGCAACGCCATCCCAATTTTAAATACCAAAGCGAAATAGAAGATTACCTAACCATTTATGAACATACCCCGCTTGAGTGGCCGGTACGCAAAGCGTGGTTAGAGTATCTTGAAAAAAACAATAAAAAAGCAGCTTATATAAAAAACTACCGAGAAACGTCTAACGCAGCGCTAACATGCACGTTTTTAGATTTTCAGCTTGATTTAGGGGCGCCAGAAAAAGCCATTTTTAATCAGGTTACCGATTTATGGACGGTGGGTAAGTCGCAACCGAATGAATGCGACCCGCTATTTTCGCTTTGGCGCAAAAAAGGCTATTTAAATAATGAACTTATATGGAAGCGCATAACGCTTGCAGCGCAGGGCGGTACACAAAGTTTACTCCCTTATTTAAAAACGTTGTTACCTAAAAACGAGCGTTACTTAGCCGATTTATACTTAAAAGTACGCCGCGACCCTAGTGCGGCAGCAGGCTTGTATCGTTATAAAACTAAGTCGGCAAAAGAAGCGCAAATAGCCATTTATGGTGTTAAGCGTTTAATTTGGCGCGATAAAGCGCTGGCTTTAAGAGCCTGGCAAAAGCTAGAAAAAATGTTTACTTACAGCGATGAAGAAAAAGCAGATCTATATTACACGTTTGCTTTATCGCTTGCTTCAAGTGGGCATAAGCAGGCCAGCTTTTGGCTTAATAAAGTGCCTAAAGCGCGACAAGACAGAAAGTTAATTCAGTGGCAACTTGGTAATATGCTTAAAACCCAAGACTGGGAAGGCATAGCGGCTTTTTTTACAGGTAAAGACGATTTAAGTTTAGGTCAGCAATATTGGCTTGCTTATAGCTATGCTAAGCGAGGCGAGCAACAAAAAGCAGACGAAATTTGGACTAAAGTGGCCGCTAACCGCGATTACTATGGTTTTTTAGCGGCGGCACGATTAGGGCTGCCAGTTGATTTAAATAATCAGCCTTTGCAGGTTGATCAAAAATTAGTAGAGAAGGTGAAGAATGCGCCGGGCTTTAAACGTGCAAAAGCACTTTACGAACTCGAGCGGTTTACCTCTGCTCGCAGAGAATGGAATTACTTAACGAACACCTCTACTGATGAAGAAAAACTAGCTGCCTCAAAGGTTGCAGCGCAAAACAATTGGCACGATAACGTTATTTTCACGTTAGCTAAAATTAAAGCATGGGATTATGTTGAACTGCGTTTTCCGTTTGCATTTCAAGATATATTTGAGCGCTACAGTAAACGCAGCAAAATAGACCCCGCGTGGAGTATTGCAATTGCACGGCGCGAAAGCTCGTTTGCACCAGATGCGCGTTCGCATGCAAATGCGCGTGGTTTAATGCAATTGCTTCCTAGTACGGCAGAATACGTTAATAAAGCAAGGGTATCGAGTACGCGTTTGTACCAACCTAAAACCAATATACGCTTAGGTACTAGTTACTTGCAGTACTTAAAAAAGAAAAACAAAGGGAATGAAATACTTGCTACGGCATCTTATAACGCAGGGTATCATCGTATTAAACGTTGGTTACCTGACGAAGCCATACCAGCAGAGCTATGGGTTGAGCTGATCCCGTATAGAGAAACGCGAGATTACGTAAAAAATGTGTTTGCTTATCGCCAGGTTTATCACACCCGGATGGGCCGAGAAGGAAATGTGCTCGCGCCGTTACTCAACATGAAAATGGGCGGGTAAATTATGTAATACCAATTACCTAAAATATTTAGCCATTCTAGCGTGCTAAATAAAGGGCTAATAACGTAACACGATGGGTATAAGTATTAGGGGGATATTTACATGTTAAATATCCCCCTTTTTTGAGCGCTTTACGTTTAAGTGGTAGACTCAAAGCAAGTTAAATTTAACAGATGGATTAACAATGGATAAATTAGCCGTTTTATATGCAGAGCATATTGCCACATTACAACAACGTACGCGTATAATTTGTGACCGTGAAGGGCTCGAGGGTTTAGTTATTCACTCAGGCCAAGCTAAGCGCCAGTTTTTAGACGACATGTATTACCCATTTAAAGTTAATCCACACTTTAAAGCATGGCTTCCTGTTATTGATAATCCACATTGTTGGATTGTGGTAAATGGTAGCGATAAACCTAAGCTTATTTTTTACCGCCCAGTTGATTTTTGGCACAAAGTGCCAGATGAGCCGCGTGATTTTTGGGCTGAGTACTTTGATATAGAATTATTGCTACAGCCTGATCAAGTTGAAAAACTATTACCTTACGATAAAGCTAAATACGCTTACATGGGCGAATACCTAGAGGTAGCGCAAGCGCTTGGCTTTAGTATTATGAACCCTGAGCCAGTACTCAACTATTTTCATTATAACCGCGCTTATAAAACGCAGTACGAGCTTGAATGTTTACGCCAAGCCAACCGCATCGCGGTAGATGGACATAAAGCAGCACGCGATACGTTTTATAATGGTGGTAGCGAATTTGATATTCAGCAAGCGTACCTTATGGCTACACGCCAAAGCGAAAACGAAATGCCGTATGGCAACATAGTAGCGCTTAACGAAAACTGCGCTATTTTGCATTACACGCATTTTGAGCCAAAAGCACCGCTTACTCATAATTCGTTTTTAATCGATGCTGGCGCAAACTTTAATGGGTATGCCGCAGATATAACCCGTACGTACGATTTTAAAAAGCAGGGCGAGTTTGCTGAGCTAGTACAAACTATGACGGCAATACAAATTGAGCTAGGCAACGCATTAAAGCCTGGCATGTTATATGGCGATTTACACGTTGATTGCCATAACCGTATTGCGCAAATTCTTAGCGACTTCAATATTGTAAACTTACCTGCAACAGAAATTGTGGAACGTAAAATTACCTCAACATTTTTCCCTCATGGCTTGGGCCATCACCTTGGCTTACAAGTGCACGATATGGGCGGCTTTATGCGTGATGATAAAGGCACCCACCAGCCATCGCCAGAAGGGCACCCATTCTTACGTTGTACTCGTAAAATAGAGAAAAACCAAGTATTTACTATTGAGCCAGGGCTTTACTTTATAGACTCATTATTAGGTGATTTAGCGCAAACCGACAGTAAGCAGTTTATTAACTGGAAAAAAATTGAGTCGTTAAAACCATACGGCGGTATTCGTATTGAAGACAATATTATTGTTCACGAAGACAGCCTAGAAAATATGACTCGTGATTTAGCGCTCGACTAAGCTAATAAAGACGAGCTCGCCAATACGCGCTAAAATACGCGAATGCAAAGGGGCCTTTTGGCCCCATTTTTAATTGAGCTTTAATTATGTCTGAATATAAATACCCCGCCGATGATGTGTTTCATCAAGAAGAAATTAAAAAAAGCACCTTTATAGTTCATATCGCGCATACGCCAGACCTAGAGGCTGCTAAAGCATTTATTAAAAGCATTGAAGAAAAGTACCCAGATGCTCGCCATAATTGTTGGGCGCACGTAGCGGGTAACCCAGGCGGAAGCCATGTTTATGGTTTTTCTGATGATGGAGAGCCAAATGGTACCGCAGGAAAGCCGATGCTTAATGTGCTGGTGGGTTCTGGACTTGGCGAAATTACTGCGGTTGTCACCCGTTATTTTGGCGGTATAAAGCTGGGCACCGGTGGGTTAGTACGTGCCTATGGTGGGTCGCTTAATAATGCACTTTCGCAGCTAAAAACGGTGACTAAAGTACCGAGTATCGAGATTGTAGGCCAAAGTGAATACAGCATGCAGGGCGCAATAGAGCAATTGTTAAAAACCAATTATCAAGTACTTAATATAGAAAAACAATTTACTGCTAATATTGAATGGGTTATTACTATTGATAGCCGCCAAGCAAAACAGGCCATTAAAGATATTTTTGATTTAAGCCATGGCGCAGTTGAGTTAACTATCAAAGAGTAAGACAATAACTTACACACTTATATTTACTAATAATAAAAGCGATAAGCTACATGCAATTTCGTACCATCATAAAAATCCTTGGCCAACTTGTTGCGCTGTTTAGTATTACCATGGTGCCGCCTGCGGTGGTGTCTTTATTTTATAAAGATGGTGGTGGTGTTCCTTTTGTATTAGCGTTTATATTTAGTGTGGTTATTGGTTTAACAGCTTATTACCCAAACAGGCATGAAAACGGCGACTTAAAAGCACGCGAAGGCTTTTTAATTGTTGTACTGTTTTGGCTGGTACTAGGGGCGTTTGCATCGTTACCGCTGATTTTTTTACAAGAACCTAATTTGTCTATGGCCGATGCGGTGTTTGAGGCCTTTTCTGGCCTTACAACCACTGGGGCCACGGTACTTACCGGAATTGAATACCTGCCTAAGTCTGTTTTGTTTTATCGCCAGCAATTACAGTGGTTTGGCGGTATGGGTATCATTGTACTTGCTGTTGCTATACTGCCCATGCTTGGGGTCGGTGGCATGCAGTTATACCGAGCTGAGATCCCAGGCCCAGTAAAAGATTCAAAAATGACCCCCCGTATTGCCGATACCGCAAAGCACCTTTGGTACATTTATGTGTCGTTAACGGTAACCTGTATGTTGGCGTATTGGGCGGCAGGTATGGAGTGGTTTGATGCTATATGCCATGCGTTTTCTACAGTGGCGATTGGCGGTTTTTCTACTTACGATGCCTCAATAGGGCACTTTGATAGCCCTGTCATTAACTTTATATGTGTTTTCTTTTTAATTATTGCTGCGGTTAACTTTTCACTGCATTACGCGGCGGTAGCGAGTCGTAATATTCAGGTATACATTCGCGACCCTGAATTTAAAGTTTTTTTACTGATACAGTTAGCGCTGGTGGTTATTTGTTTTACGGTGCTCTCATCTAACGAAATATTTGCCGATGGCGATGAAACCCTCGATCAGGCTTTATTTCAGGCGGTGTCTATGAGTACCACAGCCGGTTTTGCCACCGATAATTTTTCTACTTGGCCGCTGTTTTTGCCTATATTGCTTATTTTTTCGAGCTTTATAGGTGGCTGTGCAGGTTCAACCGGTGGCGGTATGAAAGTTGTACGCGTGTTTTTACTTTACCTACAAGGCATACGTGAGCTTAACCGCTTAGTGCACCCACGTGCTATATACTCTATTAAGCTTGGTCGTAAAGCCTTGCCCGATAAAGTAGTTGAAGCGGTTTGGGGGTTTTTCTCAGCGTACGCATTGGTGTTTATTATTATAATGCTGGCACTAATGGGAACCGGCATGGACAACATTACCGCGTTCTCTGCTACGGCGGCGTGTTTAAATAATTTAGGCCCAGGCTTAGGTGATGTTGCCTCGCATTATGGGGCGGTGAGCGATGGTGCCAAATGGCTATTAACCATTGCCATGGTATTTGGTCGCTTAGAAATATTCACCTTACTCGTGCTATTTACGCCGACCTTTTGGCGTGGGTAATAATATACAAATGATGCTTAGGAACAGGCATGCCACATTCTAATTTAGATAAATTACACCAGTTAACAACAGGACGATTGGTCGACTTGGAAATTGTTACGCCTACCAGTAGTAAACGCGTAAAAACAGAGTTTATTGGCTTGCTAGAAAATAAATTTATTATTTTAAATTACCCAAGTTCAAAGCGTTTACCTGCTGCAAGTGATTACCTACGTGATGGTGTAATGGTGGTGGTAAGAGCGGTTATAGAAGGCAGTGGCGGACAAGTAATAGCATTTAGGCAGCAGCTTATGTCGGTTGCCTCACACCCTGCTAGGCTCATTTTTATTAATTACCCTACGCAAGTGCAGTTATTTGCACTGCGCGCGCAAACACGCATACCTACCTTATTACCTGCAAAATTAACTCTAAGTGACGATAGAGTACTTGAAGGGGTGATTAAAGACATCTCGCTTACCGGGGTGATGTTTGATGTACGCGGCGATCAAAACGATGAAAATATTAAAGATATGCAATGCACGGTGACGGTTGATACCAACAATAAAGCATTTACTGGCGAAGTATGCAGTGTAAAAGAACACGCCGCAGGAGTTAATTGTGGTATTAAACTTCTAGCCAGTGAAGATGAAATGAAGGCATTTATGAAAGAGCACTTTATCGATCCCGCGATGCTTGAGCTGCCATTAGAATAAGCACTTTCGCTTAATAGCAACAAATGGCCATTTTTTACTTGAGTGGCAGTCATATTTTTTAAAAATTCAAAAAATAATTTTTATTTTCTATAAAAATCAGCTGTATAGATTAGTTTTACGAGTGAATTATTTTAATGTGTTAGCTCCCCTCACGGTTAAAATTTAGTCTCTTTTTTCGATAAATCTTCATCCTTACAATTTACGCCGAAAATTGTAGCTTTTTCCTCTTATGTAACTAGTTGTTTTTATTGCATTTAAAAACTTAGCTTTACCCTTTGTTGCTAGTTTGCAACATAAAACCCCCGCAAATTTATCAAAAATAGCCAAGAACTCATTTAACTGATTGAAATTAATGAACTTTTAAAACTTGGCATTCAAGTTGTAATAGTCTGGCTGTACTGAACAATAACGTGATTTAAAGTAAAACACTTAATCGCACACATATACTTGAAGGAATTATATTATGAAAAGCATTAATAAAACTTTAGCACTTATCGCCCTTGCTTCATCATCAGCGGCATTTGCAGCAACCGATTTTGATACGTTAGATGTAGATGGCAGCGGCACGATTAGCAAATCAGAGGCATCAATTGATGCAAAACTGATGAGCATGTTCTCAGAATTAGATACTGACCAAGATGGTGAGCTATCAAAAGAAGAATTTTCAGAAGCTTAAAGTGTGGTAACAATCCTGAGTTGCCAATGACAACCTAAGTAGGCAAGGGAGCTTACGAAAAAGGATTACAAGGATTGCGTACACCACGTAGTGAACTTAACTAATTTGTTTATATTGAAGGATTAAATTATGAAGCATTTAAATAAAGCACTCGCATTTATGGCTATTGCCTCTTCTTCTGCTGCCTTTGCAGGGACTGATTTTGACACGCTAGATGTAGATGGCAATGGCGCCATTAGCCAAGCTGAAGCATCGGTTGATGCGGATTTAATGGCTGAGTTTGTTGAGCTTGATACCGATGGAAATGGTGAGCTTTCAAAGCAAGAGTTCTCTAAATACTAGGGTGTGATGATCTTTGCCAATTGAGCGCAGGACAGCGCATGTTCACTTAGCAAAGAGTCATTTGCTCTAATCCAATGTGCATTAAAACTTAATAATGCACATTGGCAAAAGCACTTTTTAGTTAATTTTTAAACCCATGGATCTTAGAAAAGGATTTCCTCTTAATTAGGACACAACTATGAAAACATTAAATACAGCACTTGCCGTTATCGTATTAGCTTCTTCATCAGCGGCGTATGCTGCAGTCGACTTTGCCTCGTTTGATGCCGATGGTGATGGTGCAATTTCAAAGCAAGAAGCGCAGGTAAATTCACAGCTAGTGAAAATTTTTGACCAGCTAGATACTGATGGTAATGGTGAAATTTCTGAGCAAGAGTTTTCAAAAGTACAGTAATTAGTAAGCTGCTAAGCAGGGTTGCCTAGCATTAAAAAAACATACTCCACTAAAGCCGCCTTAGTCAGCGGCTTTTTTGTGTTTAACTATAAAAATATAGCGCTAACTTGGAATAGCTTTTCTACTACGTTGATATGCTTTTTATCGATTAAAAACATAATAACGTGATCACCAGACATAATAACCGTGTCGTCGTGGGCAATCAGTACGTCGTCATTACGTACAATAGCGCCAATCGTTGTACCTGCAGGTAGCTTGATATCGGCAATCGCACGGCCAACTACTTTTGATGTGTTTTCATCGCCGTGGGCAACGGCTTCAATGGCCTCTGCCGCGCCTTTACGTAACGAGTACACATTAACAATATCGCCACGGCGTACGTGTGTAAGTAGCGCCGAAATAGTTGCTTGTTGTGGTGATATAGCAATATCTATTTCACCCCCTTGCACTAAATCTACATACGCACCACGCTGAATAAGCACCATGGTTTTTTGTGCGCCCATGCGTTTTGCAAGCATGGCCGACATTATATTTGCTTCATCGTCGTTGGTTACAGCAATAAACACATCAACTTGTTCTATGTGCTCTTCAGATAGTAGTTCTTGGTCTGAGGCGTCTCCACAAAACACGACGGTGTTATCTAGCATTTCAGAGAGTTGCTCAGCACGCTCTTTACTGCGCTCTAGTAACTTAACGCTGTGGTTTTTTTCCAGTGAGCGAGCAAGGCCTGCACCAATGTTACCGCCACCGGCTATCATAATTTTTTTGTAAGAACGCTCAAGTTTTTGTAGCTCGTTCATAACCGCGCGAATATGCTTAGTGGCAGCAATGAAAAATACTTCATCGTCCGCTTCTATTACCGTGGTGCCCAGTGGCTTTATAGCTTTACCTTGGCGATAAATTGCTGCTACACGGGTTTCTACATTCGGAATATGCTCTTTTAAAGCAGAAAGCGCATAACCCACTAATAAGCCACCGTAGTAGGCTTTTACAGCCACAAGAGAGAGCATGCCATCGGCAAATTGCAGCACTTGCAACGCGCCTGGGTAATCTATTAAACGGCGAATATATTTGGTAACAAGTGCTTCGGGGGCAATATAGTGATCAACCGGGAGGTCATCGTTATGAAATAGCTTTTCGCGGTATTTTAAATATTGCTCTGATCGGATACGGGCTATTTTAGTTGGCGTATTAAAAATACTATACGCGACTTGGCACGCCACCATATTAACTTCATCTGAGCTGGTTACCGCAATAATCATGTCGGCGTCTTCAGCACCTGCACGTCTGAGCACATCTGGGTGTGCACTGTGCCCCGTGACCCCTTGTAAGTCGTACTTATCTTGTAGCTCTCGTAAGCGGTTGCCGTCTATATCAACAACGGTTATTTCGTTTTGTTCGCCAACTAAGTTTTCAGCAAGCGTACCACCGACTTGTCCGGCACCGAGTATGATTATTTTCATTATTTACCCGAATTACTGTTTAATTAAAAAAATAGCCATTTACTGTTTAATAAATGGCTATTGAGTGTACGGCTATTAGGCTTTTTTAACTAGCTTAGCGTAATAAAATCCGTCGCTTTCACCTGGTAGTAATTGTAAACCAGGGTTGGTAACTGTGTCGTTGTCGTGCAGTGGTATATGCTCAACGTCACTATTATTAGCTAAAAATTTAGCGACTTGCTGTTGGTTCTCTTGCGGCAGTACCGAACAGGTTGCGTATATCATTGTGCCGCCTGGTTTAAGTAGCGGCCAAATGCTATTGAGTATATCGCTTTGTAGTGTGGCTAAGTCTTCAATGTCTGATGCGCGGCGAAGCCATTTTATATCTGGGTGGCGGCGTATAACACCGGTTGCCGAACAAGGGACATCTAATAAAATGCGGTCAAACTGTTGCTCATCCCACCATGTGTGTGGCTGCGAAGCGTCTGCACATTGTAGGTCTGCGCCTAAACCGATACGGGTTAAATTTTGTTTAACACGTTCTAGGCGAGTGGCGTCACTATCAAGTGCTAATACTTCTGCATCAGCAAGCTCTAATATATGACATGTTTTACCGCCAGGTGCTGCACAGGCATCTAAAATGTATTCATCAGCTTGAGGTGCTAAAAAGCGTGCGGCTAATTGCGCTGCGGCGTCTTGAACTGAGCAGGCGCCCACATCAAATTCTGGCAACGAAAATACATCACGCGGCTTAGCTAGTTTAATACCATCAACAAACTCAGGGTTTAACGTGTGCTCTATATCGTTAGCCGTTAACATTTCGCTGTATTGTTGCGTGCTGTATTGGGCTTGATTGACACGTAACCACATAGGGGCTTGTTGTTGGTTTTCTTCAAGAAGCGCTTCCCAGTTGTCTGGGTAGGCAGCTTGCACTTGTTTAATAAACCAATTTGGATGGTTATATAAACACACTGGTATTTGCTTGGCTTTTTCTTCAAGCTCGCTTTGTTGGCGCTGAAAGCTACGCAAAATAGCGTTGATTAAGCCTTTTAAGCCTAATGCACGCATTTGGCCAAGGGCATTAACGGTTTCAGAAATGGCGGCATGCGGTGGCACGCGCATATGCTGCAGCTGATAGATACCGACATACAACAAAAACTGAAAAATACGACGCTTACCTTTAAGTGGCTGTTCTACTAAATGTTGGCAGTAGTTTTCAAGGCTAGGTAGGTAGCGCAACACGCCGTAACAAATTTGCTGTAATAGCGCTTTGTCTTTAGGGGGCAGCCCTTGGCTGGCAAATGGTAGCTCTTGATTTAGCGAAGCGCCTTTATCAACCACGTTATATAAAGTTTCAGCGGCAAGCGCACGTACGTTTTGAACATTACTCATTGTTTTCGCCTAATACGGTACCAGGAGTTACCCAGTCACTGCGACCGTTTAAAAAGTCGCTAATTGCCATTGGTTTTTTACCTTGGGGTTGCAGCTGTGTAATACTTAATGCCTGCTTGCCACACGCCACTACAATGCCGTTTTTATCGCTTGATAAAACAACGCCCGCACGGCCTGTTTGCTCAACGACTGAGGCTTGGTAAATTTTTACGCTGTGCTCACCCATTTGAGTAAAACACACTGGCCATGGATTAAACGCACGTATATTACGCTCAATTTGTACGGCATCCATCGTCCAATCAATATTTGCTTCCTCTTTTGAAAGCTTTTTAGCGTAATTTGCCAGCTCGTTGTTTTGCGGCTCTGCTATAAGCTCGCCATTGGCTAACTTATTAATGGTTTGAACAAGTGCTCCGGGACCAAGTTCAGCCAGTTTAGTGTATAAACTGGCACTGGTTTCATCCGCAGCAATAGGGCAGCGGCTAATGTGCAGCATGTCGCCGGTATCAAGCCCTTCATCCATTTGCATTATGGTTACGCCGGTATCTTCATCGCCAGCCCAAATTGCGCGCTGTATAGGCGCAGCACCGCGCCAGCGCGGTAAAATAGAGCCATGCACATTTAAGCACCCTAAGCGTGGTGCCTCTAAAATGGCTTTTGGTAAAATTAAGCCATAAGCCACCACAATCATGATATCGGCATTTAAGCTTTTAAGCTCAGTGAGTGCGTCTTCATTTTTTAATGATTGTGGCTGAAAAACAGGTAGTTCATGTTCAAGCGCAAGCGCTTTTACTTCACTGGCTTTTAATTTTTTACCACGCCCAGCAGGGCGATCTGGTTGGCTGTAAACTCCAACAATTTGGTGTTCGCTTTGAATTAACGCTTGTAGGTGACGAGCGGCAAAGTCCGGCGTACCGGCAAATATAATGCGTAGTGGTTTTGTCACTGAGTTTTCCTAAGGTGCTTATTACTTCGCGGCAAATTTAGCTTCTTTTTCAAGCTTTTTGCGAATACGTTGACGCTTTAATGGCGATAGGTAATCAATAAATAGTTTACCTTGTAAGTGATCTAGTTCGTGTTGAATACAAATAGCTAATAGCTCATCTGCATCTAGTACAAATTCTTCACCATTTTCGTTAAGAGCAGCAACGGTTACGGTTTCAGCACGGTCTACTTTTGCGTAAGAGTTAGGCACTGATAAACAGCCTTCTTCGCTAATTGTTGCACCATCTTTTTTAATAATTTGTGGGTTAATTAAAACCAGTGGCTCGTCGCGTTCTTCTGATACGTCGATCACCACAATACGTTGATGAATATCAACTTGTGTAGCAGCTAGCCCAATGCCGTTTTCATCGTACATTGTCTCTAGCATGTCTTTTACAATTTGGCGAACGTTGTCATCAACCTGTGCAACTTCTTTTGCTACCGTACGTAAACGCTCATCTGGAAATCTTAAAACTTCTAACCTAGCCATAGTTACCTTTTTACACTTGTGCTTAATTTAGGGTATTGTATGCTCTTATTTTAGCCATTCGCGTTCCCCTTTAACAGGTTTTGGTCAATAATAATGAAAAAACAATACAAGGAAGCCCAATGAAATCTCAATTGGCTGCAATTATGTTTGCACTAAGTACTGCTTTTCCTGCAGTCGCTGATGTTTTACAAATAAAAAAAGATGCTCCAAAACAATATGTTGTAAAAAAAGGCGATACCCTTTGGGATATTTCCGGCATTTATTTAGAAGAACCATGGCTGTGGCCAGAGTTGTGGCAAATGAACCCGCAAATAGATAACCCGCATCTAATTTACCCAGGCGATGCACTCGCGTTAGTGTACGACGCCGACGGTAACCCGCGTTTGGTGATTAATAAAGCGTACAGAAAATTATCGCCGCAAGGGCGTATTACACCAAAAGGTAATAACGCCATCACCACTTTGCCACTTGAAATAATTAAACCTTATTTAAGCTATGAGCAAGCGATTAACAGCGATGACATAGATGATAAGCCTTATATTTTAGGGGCAAACGAAAATACTAAAACGCAAACTCTCGGGCATATTTTATACGTTAAGGGCGATTTAAAAGTACATAAAGCGTATGCTATTTATCACAAAGGCGAACCTTACATAGACACACAAACTGGTGAAGAGCTAGCCACTCGCGCTACTTATGTCGGTATGGCTCGTGCATTTAGAACGGGCGATGAAAGCAATGGCGTACCATCGTCTTTACGGGTTGAGTCAGTTAAACAAGAAATACAACAAGGCGATTTTTTACTCCCTGCTATGCAAGGGCAAATGTTACCAGCGTACTTTAATATGCATCGTCCTAAGCAAAGTGTATCCGGCAGTGTTATTGACTCGCCGCGCCAAGTAAGAGAATTCAGCACAATGGATGTAGTGGTGCTAAACTTAGGTGCTGAGCAACAAATTGAAGTTGGTCATATCCTCGATTTAGAACGCCAATCACCCACCGTTATTGATGGCCCTCGAGGACCGCGTTATCCAGAGGATTCGAGCAAATTTGAAAAGCTTTTATCTGATGCAGGTGAATTATTTGGCAGCGAGCCAGATGAAGACACCACAACATGGACAATGCCACACGAAAAAGTGGGTGAGTTAATTGTATTTAAAGTGTATGACAAAGTGAGTTATGCATTAATAACAAAAAATCAGCACCCAATTCGCGTTGGAGATAGTGTAGTAATTCATTAAGTTGTAGCGAGTCGGTGCTCTAGGAGAGAGCATGGATCAGTCATCTGGCAAGCTAGCCCACTGGCTTGCCTTTTATATGTGTAAAGGCTTAGGTATTAAAACACTGTTAGCCTTATCACATACTCACCCCCTCGAATCATTATTTGATTTAAACCAAAGTGAATTACAACAGCTTGGCCTTACCCAAAACCAAGCCTGCAACTTACTCAATACCAATTGGCAGCAAGTAAACCATTACGAGCAACAAATACAGCAGCTTAATATTACAGTGGTGTGTATTTTTGATGCGCTATACCCAAACGAGCTAAAACACATAGCCAGTGCCCCTTTACTGTTATTTTGTAAAGGCGATATATCGCTGTTATCTAGCCCGCAAGTGGCCATTGTTGGTAGTAGAAACGCGACCCCTACGGGGCTCGAAATAGCCTCAGAGCTTGCTTATCAGCTTACTTTAGCCGGTATTACTGTTACCTCGGGCATGGCGCGGGGTATTGATGGTGCCGCGCATAAAGGGGCATTGGCCAATAATGGCAAAACAATTGGTGTATTAGGGACTGGGGTTGATATTTACTACCCCAAACGCCATAAATTATTAACAGACCAAGTATTAGAGCATGGCTTATTAATAAGCGAGTTTTTACCGGGTACCGCTGCTAATGCGCATAACTTTCCCCGCAGAAACCGTATTATATCTGGGCTGTCTTTAGGCGTGGTTATTGTAGAGGCCGAAATTAAAAGCGGTTCGTTGATCACGGTACGTTACGCTATTGAACAAAATAAAGAAGTGTTTGCAGTACCAGGCTCTATTAAAAACCCATTATCGCAAGCGAGTCACTTTTTAATAAAGCAGGGCGCTAAGTTAGTCGAAAATGTAACAGATATTTTAGATGAGGTGAGCTTTTCTTATCAAAGCGGTCTATATAATAAAGAGGAGCCTGTAAACAAACAGTCACAGTGTGAGGTGTTAAATAGTATAGGGTATGAGGTAACCAGTGTTGATGAAATTGTACGTCGCGCCAAGTGGCCAATTGATAAAGTGCTGGCAAGGTTGCTCGATTTAGAGTTAGACGACGAAATAGAGCGAGTGTTAGACGGGTATATAAAGCTAAGCACAGGAAGGTAATATGTTTGATATTCTCATGTATCTTTTTGAAAACTACATTCACAGTGAAGCCGATATTTATATTGAAGAAAACGAGCTTACCGATGAATTACTTCGCGCGGGCTTTAATAAGACCGAAATTTTTAAAGCGTTAAACTGGCTTGAACAATTGGCCGATTTACAACGCAGCGACGAGTCGCCTTACTTAATTACAAAGCCTCACCAAGCAATGCGCATTTTTACCGATAGCGAATGCAAAATGTTAAACGTTGAATGCCGCGGCTTTTTGATGTTTTTAGAGCAAATAAGGGTGGTTAACAGTGTAACCCGTGAAATGGTTATGGACCGCCTTGCCGCATTAGATAAACCTTATATTTCGCTCGACGACTTAAAGTGGGTGGTGCTTATGGTGTTATTTAACGTACCTGGCTCAGAAGAGGCTTACGAGCAGATGGAAGACCTTATATTTGACGAACCCACCGAACTTCTACATTAAAATTGTATGCCAAACCACTTAAACATATATGCACAGCTTGTATCTTTAAGTGGTTTGGGTATATTAGGCGAAAATTCAGCAACCCATTAGGAACCTCATGAGTAAAATCGACCATTCGCTTTTCTCGGCGGATAAACACGCCTTAGAAAAAGAATACGAAGTCTGCCCACAATGTGGTTCTGAATTAGTGATCCGTAACTCTAAAACAGGTCCGTTTTTGGGTTGTGCGAGTTACCCTAAATGCGACTTTATTCGTCCATTAGCGCATCACGACAGCAACGAAATAAAGGTGCTTGAAGATTCAGCCTGCCCACAGTGCACAAAACCGCTGGTGGTTAAAAATGGCCGTTATGGCATGTTTATTGGGTGTACAGGGTACCCTGAGTGTCATTATATCGCTCACGATGAAGAACCTAATAATAACGATGATGAATTACCTGGGTGTCCTAAATGCAAAAAAGGGCAGCTAGTTGCACGCAGCAATAAATTTGGTAAAACGTTTTACTCATGCGATTGTTACCCAAGCTGTAAATATACTCTAAATAACAAACCCATAGCCAAGCCATGCCCTAAGTGCGATTGGCCGCTTGTTATTGAGAAAAAAATGGCCAATGGTACTGTGCTACAGTGCCCACAAAAAAGTTGCCTGCATAAACTTACCACTACTGATTAATATAAATTTCTGGAGCATATTTTGTCAGACCTTTCTACATTGCCTACGGCTATATCTTGCTTAGAGCAAGGTGAAGTTATTTTATATCCTACTGAAGCTGTCTATGGTTTAGGGTGTGATCCAGATAATCAGCAAGCTGTTGAGAAGTTGCTAGAAATAAAACAGCGTCCCGTTGAAAAGGGCCTTATTTTAATCGCCGATAACTACGGCCAGTTATTAAAGTATGTTGACGATGTAAAGCTGCCAATGGACAAGCGCGCTGATATTTTCTCTAGTTGGCCTGGTGCTATTACCTGGGTAATGCCTGCAGCTGAAAATACGCCTAAATGGTTAACAGGGCAGTTTGATACGATTGCCGTACGGGTTACTGATCATCCAAGTGTTAAGCGCTTATGCCAGCAATTAGGCAAGCCTCTTGTCTCTACTAGTGCTAATTTAACCGGACAGTCAACGGTAACAAGTATTGAACAAGCCAAGCAGCAATTTGCAGATAAGGTAGGCTGTTACATTGATGAGCCCTTAGGGGGCAACATGCAGCCAAGCACAATTAAAGATGCCATGACCGGCAAAGTATTTAGAGGTTAATATGCAAAGCGAATTATTAGAACAAGTAAAAGCGTATTTTATGGCTTTGCAAGACACCATTTGCCAAGGTTTAGAGCAGGCCGATGGCAGTGCAAGATTTGTAGAAGATAGCTGGCAACGTGCCGAAGGCGGTGGCGGGCGTACGCGTGTTACCACTAACGGCAATGTAATAGAGCAAGGCGGCGTTAACTACTCGCATGTGTTTGGTGCATCTATGCCGGGCTCTGCGACCGCTCATAGACCAGAGCTTGCAGGGCGAAGCTTTCATGCATGTGGTGTTTCATTAGTTATTCATCCAAAAAACCCACATGTTCCTACAAGTCATGCCAATGTACGCTTTTTTATAGCTGAAAAAGAAGGCGAAGAGCCTATTTGGTGGTTTGGCGGAGGGTTTGACTTAACGCCTTTTTACCCCGTTTTTGAAGATGTACAGCATTGGCACCAAGTCGCACACGACATTTGTGCACCATTTGGTGAACAAGTGTATCCAAAATACAAAACGTGGTGTGATGAATATTTTTACCTAAAACATCGCGACGAAACACGCGGTGTAGGCGGCTTATTTTTTGATGACTTAAACGAGCTAGGGTTTGAGCAGAGCTTTGCATTTATGCAATCGGTTGGTAATGGCTTTTTAGATGCGTACTTACCTATTATTGAGCGTCGTAAAAATGATGAATACACGCAACAGCAGCGCGACTTTCAATTGTATCGCCGCGGTCGTTACGTAGAATTTAACCTTGTGTGGGATAGAGGCACTTTATTTGGCTTACAAAGCGGTGGGCGCACAGAGTCTATATTAATGTCGATGCCGCCACTGGCGCGTTGGGAATACAATTATAAGCCCGCGCCTGACAGCGCAGAGGCTAATTTGTATCAATACTATTTACGTCCACAAGAGTGGCTAAGCACTAAACCTACTGATTTGATAGCCAGAGAGTGGCAGTTATAAATATTAAATTAAGGTAGGGGCTGTTTAATCCGCAAAGGTCAATAAACCCTAATAAAAGGCGCTTAACAGCGCCTTTTTGCTAAGTAGTTACAATTAGTGCTCATTAATCATATGGGTGGCAAGTTGTCCAAAAGACTGCTTTAACCCTTCGCGCAGTAGGGGGTTGTCTACTTCTATATCGAGGGTTTTATTCATGCAATACATCCACTGATCGCGCAGGTCTTTATTTATAGTAAAAGGCATATGGCGTTTGCGCAGCATAGGTTGGCCATGTTTTTCAGTAAATAGGTTAGGGCCGCCTAACCAACCCGATAAAAACTCAAAAAATACTTGGCGAATTCTATCTAATGGCAGAGGATGCATATCATATAATGGTTTGGCGTATTCATCGCTGGCCATTATGTCGTAGAATCTATTAGCAATAGCACGGGTACCTGCTTCTCCACCAATAATTTCATACGGTGTTTTCTCAGGAGTGGGCGCTGGTTGCTCAGGAGCTGGTTTAGATTTTGAAAAAAGTCGTTTAATCATATTACTTATCATCGTTAATAGGCAGTGTATAGCTGCAAAGAGGTTGCTTTAAAATGGACAAATATGCGGTTTTTGGAAATCCAATCAAACATTCAAAATCCCCCGCGATACATAAACAATTTGCTGTATCTTTGGGTGAGCAAATCGACTACCGCGCAATATTAGCACCTATCGATCACTTTGAAAAAACAGTAACCACCTTTTTTGAGCAAGGCGGAATAGGTGCCAATGTTACTATGCCATTTAAAGAGCAAGCGTATGCCATGGCTGATGAGCTCACCCCACTTGCTAAAATTGTTGGTGCAGTTAATACACTTAAAAAACGCGATGATGGCACTTTGTTAGGCGATAACACCGATGGCGTGGGCTTTGTTAATGATTTACTTGCCAATGAAGTGACAATTACCAATAAGCGTATTTTAATTATTGGTGCTGGTGGTGCAGCAAGAGGGGTGATACTACCGCTACTTGAGCATAATCCAGCTGAAATAACGATTGTTAATCGCACGGCAAAAAAAGCGCAAGACTTAGCGCAACTATTCGCTGAATATGGCAAGGTAACAGGCTATGGGTTTGATACATTACCTGTAAGCAATTACTCACTTATCGTAAATTCTACCTCTAGCAGTATGAACAACGAGTTACCAGCACTTGACGAAAAACACCTAAGCCAGTGCGCGGTGGCATACGATATGTTTTACTCCCAGCAAAATACCGTATTTATGAACTGGGTTGCAGAGCATAATAACCACGCTAAGCTGTTAGATGGCAGTGGTATGTTAGTAGGCCAAGCTGCACAGGCATATTATGTATGGCGTAATAAAATGCCCGCCATACTTCCTGTTGTTAAAGCACTAAAACAAGGCATGCTTAAATGAATCAAGCCATACAGTTTATAGATAGACTCGAGTTTAGAGAACCTTCCCACCAACTAGTCTTTTTTGCACAAGTAACAGGGATGCTGGTGGAGTGTATTATAGATTTACGAAAGCTAGGGCTTCAAGATGAAAGCCATGCAACGCAGCATTTTGATAAATACCGATTTGATTACGAAGAATGTGCCGAGCAACTTATAGAAGATGAAAGTTATAACTCGGCAGGGCAGATAGAAGTGAATCTAGTTGATCTCTGCTAAATACTCGTCTTTTAATTGCACATAGTTATCTGCCGATACTTTTAAAAAGGCAAGCTCTTGCTCTGTTAATGGGCGGGCTTGCTTTACTGGACTACCAACATATAAATAACCAGACTCCAATCGTTTATTTGGCGGTACTAATGAACCCCCACCAATAATAACGTCGTCCTCTACTATTACATTATCCATTACAATAGCGCCCATACCGACAAGTATACGATTTCCAAGCGTACATCCATGCAGCATCACCTTGTGTCCTACTGTCACATCATCACCAATAATAAGTGGGTAACCATCTGGGTTACTTTTAGTCGCGCGTGATAAATGAAGAACACTACCGTCTTGTATATTTGTACGTTCACCAATACGTATATAGTTAACATCTCCTCGCGCTGCCACTAAAGGCCATACGCTACAGTGGTCACCAATCGTAATATCTCCTACCAAAACAGACGACTCATCAACATAAACAGACGAATTAAAAGAAGGAGTCACACCTTTATAAGAACGGATAGCCATATATATACCTTTTAAATACCAGTTATAGTCGCTTGAGTGTAACAGCAACACTTAAATATAGGCCAGAAAAGGCCTGTTTTGATTATAAAACTACCAGTTATAGAGGGTTTAGTTCACATATTGACCGAACGGTGCTTTTTTTTGGTTTTTCTTTAAAAAATTGCTTGCGTAAAAATCTGTTCTCCCTATAATGCGACCCCACTGAGACGGGGAACGCCAACGCATAGCGAGGCAAGAGCTGCTCACAGAGTTAAGTAAAACTTCGGTTTTAAATCTTCTAAAAAGAAAGTTTAAAATTAAGTGTTGACTCGAAAAATAAAGGATGTATTATACGC
>NZ_PNDP01000069.1:0-1586 GCF_005886415.1 Pseudoalteromonas sp. S327
TTAGTAATTTAACATTTAAAAAAAATGTAAGTTTTCTCTTATTCTTAGTAAGTTAATGACGACTCACCTGAATGACTGGTAATAGCTCTTTGCCAAAGTTCACATATGTGCCCAGACTGTGTGAAAACTAATTTTTAATAAATTGTCTTGGGTATGTTCTTAGTTTGAAACCATTTAAGATGGTTGCGATCGATTTTTTCTCAGTATCGCAATTTTCTCCGCGCGAGCGAAACTGCTATGGCAACGCTACTCTAATTGCTTTACTTAGGCCGTTAACTCCCATAATTGTTATCATTCTTCTGAAGTTGTAAGCTAGGACATGAAGACTTATTTCTGTCCCCACGCTTTTTAAACCTCGTGTTAGTAAGTGGGTAGCTCCCATCCAGAGTTTAATTGTGCCAAAGGGGTGCTCAACAGTTTGCTTGCGATGAAGCATCAATTCAGGTTCATTCTTTAGCTTTTGAAGCATTTCTTCTGTCAGAATCTCATGCACCCACCGCCTTATTCGCCTAGGGTCTTTTTTAGAGTTAGTGCACTGACTTCTTATTTTACAATCTCGACAAGCAATGTGATTGAAGTAAACATCAAGGTATTTACCTTGCTCAAATACCTGCATTCGATTTTGAAGTTCATTACCAGCGGGGCATAAGTAAATATCTTTATTTGCATCGTATTTGAAGAGTGAGCGGTTAAATATCCCTTTCTTTTCAGAGGACGATGTATCCGTCTTGGGCATGATTGGCTCTGCACCCAAATCGATAGTATCTTTTATATCGGGCTGACTGAAGTAACCTTTATCTGCTAATACCCTTATATCTTCCTTGCGCAATGCTTTTTGTGCGAGTTTTGTCATTGACGCAAGCTGGCCTCTATCTGGCACGTTGGTCACCTCATGCGCCACTATAAGGTGGTGCTTGGTATCAACCGCACTTTGCACGTTATAACTCACAACTCTTGTAAAACCTTGAGTTTTCATTAAACGTGAATCAGGATCAGTAGTGGATATTTGCTTGTCAGGATGAGCTTCAACTTGTTCTTTAATCTCGTGTAGTTTTTTTAACTGGCTGCGAAAGTCAGCTAGCCTATCTTTTGTGGCTTTAATTTTTGTGACGTTAGCTTGCTCTTTATCGGCTTCATCAAGTAATTCAAGGTAACGTTCAATATTCTTTTCGACTCGGTCGATGTGGAATTTAACTTTGCTTGGCGTAAAATTATTGCCTTTGTTGTTGCTAGCTTTAAACTTACTACCATCGATGGCAACAACTGGTTTCTCAAACATATTCAGACGACGGCAGACTTCAACAAACGTTTTGCACACATTTTTTATACCATCTCCGTTGTCTTTTCTAAAATCAGCAATCGTTTTAAAGTCGGGTGCCAACTTACCAAGTAGCCACATCAGTTCAATATTGCGTTGGCATTCGGTTTCTAATCGGCGGGATGATTGAATACGGTTGAGGTAACCATAAAGATACAGTTTTAATAATGTGGCTGGATGATACTTAGGGCGGCCTGTGGACTTTAAAGTTAACCCTTTAAACTCCAATTCAGCTAGATTTAGTTCCTCAATGAAAACATCAATCACT
>NZ_PNDP01000007.1:0-50459 GCF_005886415.1 Pseudoalteromonas sp. S327
CGGTGCCCTGCGGGCTCTGCCTAGGGGCGATAAACTCTTTGTAGCTCGGTTTTTACTTATTCTTACATGGATATAAGCCAGTAGAGTAACGCAGGAGCAGTTACCTAGCCCACTAGGTTACAAATCTCGCGCCGCGATTAAATCGCCCCTAGATTGAACAAACTTTAATCCTGAAAGGTCAACAGGCCCTTAATGTTATGAGCGATTTTATAAACCCTTTAACGGGTGTAGTGAGTAGCCACTTTATTAGTCACAGCCAAGATATTGGGCAACTAGTTTACTGGCATAAATATGCAGGCGATCACATACAGGTTCGCCAATTCGGGCAGCTTCGCTGGCTGCTGATTAACGATACGTTGCAATCGGTGATAGAGCTTAACAATCCACAGCGCTTACTATTTCCACATTTAACCTATTTAGCTAAGCAGTGGCAAACCTTAGCACCACCAAATCATGTGTTAGAACTTGGCCTTGGCGGTGGCGCTATACGTAATTACTTACAATACTCTTACCCGCAGGCACACGTAACATCAGTTGAAAAAAATGCTGATATAATTGCCTGCTATACAGATTTTTTCGCTGTTAAAAACCAAAGTGACGTGCAGTGTGATGACGCGCAAAATGTACTTAGCAAGGCACATAACCATGACTGGATTATTCTTGATTTATTTAGCCAGATAGATGCACCACGATTTTTGTTTGAACGCACTTTTTATCAAAAAATATACGATGCGCTAAACGCAGGTGGCACGTTATTTATTAACTTTTTATCGCAACATGAGTCGCAGTTAATTCAGTTACAGCAATTACTATTTAATGTGTTTGGCGTAAAAGTAAGCCCGCATAAAATTGCGGGCTTTGTGAATCATATTATTATTGTTACTAAAGCTGGTAATTAAACCGATAAGTTAAACGTAACAGGCCCATCGTTACACAAGCTCACTTGCATATCGGCGCCAAACTCTCCCGTGGCAACACTAATACCCTGCGCTTTAGCTTGAGTTACAAAGTACTCGTAAAGCGCGTTAGCTTGGCTAGGTGTGGCTGCTGATGAAAAGCTTGGGCGCATGCCTTTTTTAGTATCAGCCGCTAATGTAAATTGCGACACCACGAGTAACTCACCGCCTATATCTTTTAGGCTTAAGTTCATTTTGTCGTTTTCATCGGTAAATATTCGGTAATTACTTACCTTATGCAATAGTTTGTCGGCGGTTTGCTCATCATCTGGTTTTTCAACACCGAGTAACAATAATATACCTTGGCCAATTTCACCTATAACTTGGTTATCAACTTCTACTTTGGCACTTTTTACACGTTGTATTAAGCCCTGCATTTAACTGCGTTCCTCTGTTTTTAGTTCTTCATCAATGTCTATTTCTGGTGTTTGTGGTACATGATTAGGGCTTATACAGGCGGTAAATTCGGCCCCTAATAACACCACCACCCACGACAAATACACCCACACAAATAAAATAGGAATAGTCGCAACAGCGCCATAAATTACTTCGTACGAAGGAAAGTGGCTAATATAAAGCGCAAAGCCTTTTTTAGTCAGCTCAAATAATACTGCCGCAAAAAGAGCCCCAGGTAGCGCAGCCCTAATAGATACAGGTGTGTTAGGCACTAAAGTGTATAACATTAAAAAGCCAATCATCGAAAAGCCATAAGGCACCAGCTTTAACAAAAAACCACTAAACCCAGGAATGCCCTGATCGGCAAACGACACTAACGAAACAATATACGATGTAACACCAATACTTGCGCCCAGAAGTACGGGGCCTAAGCTCAATACCATCCAATAAACCGCAAAAGAGATCATCATGGGGCGTTTTTTCTTAATACGCCAAATACGATTAAGCGTGGCATCAACATTACGTATAAGCAGCAGTGCAATCGCCGCTAAAAAGCCAATACCCACGGCGGTCATTTGGTTCGCATTGCCAGCAAAGGAGCTTATATGCTCTTTAATCACATCAGATGAGGTAGGTACAAAGTTAGTAAACAAAAAGCTTTCTATGGCTATACGGGTCGATTCAAACCCCGGGAAGGCCGAAAATATTGCCACGCCTACCGCTATCAAAGGCACTAAAGAAAGCAAAGTAACATAGGCAAGGTAGCCTGCATTCACTGTAATTTGATCGTCTATACAGCGGTTAACGTACTGCATCCACCAGCTTGGCTGTTGCCTTAAAAAGGAGATAGCTTGCTGTTTATAAAGGGAGAGCTTATCATTCATACAATTGACTTGTGCTAATCGAATTTTGATTATGATAGCAATCAGCACCATAATTTACAGCACTTACTGGTAAATAGGGATCCAAATGAAAAAACAAACATTACTTAGCGCCTCGGTACTGGCCATTACGCTTACTTTATCGGGCTGTCAGTCGGCCTATTATTCTGCAATGGAAAAAGTAGGTGTACATAAGCGCGACATTCTTATTGACCGCGTAGAAGAAACCAAAGATTCACAAGAAGAGTCTCAAGAAGAATTTCAATCAGCACTTGAGCGCCTAACAACTTTAATTAATTTTGATGGCGGCGAGTTACAAGATGCCTACAATCAACTTAACGATGATTATGAGTCGAGCTTAGCAGCCGCTAATGAAGTGTCGAGCAATATTAATAAAGTTGAAGATGTAGCAGAAGCTTTATTTGACGAGTGGAGCGATGAGCTTGAGCAATACAAAAGCGCGTCGCTTAAACGCGAAAGCAGTAAAAAACTAGCGGCTACACAACGCCAATTTAGCCAGTTACTTCGCTCTATGCGCAGTGCAGAAAGCAAAATGGAACCAGTGCTATCGTCTTTACAAGATAACGTACTGTACCTAAAGCATAACTTAAACGCACAAGCGGTTGCCGCTATTAAAGGCGAATTCACTAATTTAAAGCGTGATATTCAAGTGCTGATGAACGACATGAATAAATCAATTGCCGATTCAAACAAGTTTATAGAGCAAATGAATAGCGCTGGCTAATCAATTAAAATCTGCCTAACAAAGCCTGCATATTGCAGGCTTTTTTGTTGTTACGTTTTGTTACCTTTGAACTATTTGTTAATCTTTTGATGTTGTTATACTTTTATAAAAATAATAATAGATAGCAACAATGAAACTAAAAACCACCAGCCTTGTATTTATTTGTGGATTGCTTAGCGCTTGCGAAACCGCTAATCGCATTGAGGTGATTGCAGGGGAAAGCACGCTTACCCCGCAGCATCAAACAGGCGAGCGAAAAGGACGCTTTTATAACCTCTACCCTGGCAAAAAAACCTACCCCACCACCTGCGAAACCGGCTGCTACACGCCAAGCCCTAAATTACAATGCAAACAAGACGCTGAAGATTGCCAATTTATTGCTGAGCAAAAGCCAATTAATTTAAATACGGGCTTTACCGTGCGCTGGCTAGGACACGCTGGGTTTATGATCCGCACACCTAACGGACAGCACGTGCTATTTGATCCTGTAAAAGAGCAGTTCGACTCACCTGTTGATTTAGCCTTTAGGTTAGCCTCAGGGTTTTACAGGCAACCCGGCGATTGGCTTACACAAACCGAGCTTAAAAACTTAAGTGCGGTGATGTACTCGCATATTCATTACGATCACTTTAATAAAGCCGATATAGAAGAGCTTGGTAATCAACCTCGCTACTTAACGCCATTAGGTATGGCCGACAACTTCCCTACTGGTGGCTATAACATTAGCGAAATGGCCTGGTATGCAAAAACACAGCTTGATGATTTAACGATTCATGCCCTACCAGCGCACCACTTTAGTAGCCGTGTATTGGTACCCTTTATTTACGAAGATAACGATAAAGACCTATGGAATGGCTGGTTGCTTGAGCAAAACGGCATTACCGTGTTTTTTGCAGGCGATACCGGCTACTCAAAACACTTTAAAGACATTCAGCAAAAGTATGGCGATATAGACATATGCCTACTGCCCATAGCCTCGTATTACAGTGAAGACAGCCCTACTTGGTATCGTTATGTACACACCACACCAGAGGATGCTGTAAATGCAGCTAGCGATCTTAACTGTAAAGTAATGATACCGTGGGGCTATGGTAACTCAAGCTGGAAAATGGGCGACCGGACAAGCCATTCAGCACTGTTAAGGTTGCTTTATATGCACAATAAAATGGCTTCAACCACACCTTTATATATTTTAAACGAAGGCGAAAGTATTTCACTGTAACTCATTGCTGAACTGTTTTAGGATGATTGTAATATCTAAATACATATTAACATTGAGAAATTAATGAAAAAACACGCATTAGCTTTAAGCTGTTTATTAAGCGCCCCAGTAATGGCCATTGATGTAGCGCACACATCTACCCCTATTACTATTGATGGCGTATCTGAAAGCGCATGGGATAAAGCAACGTGACATAATATGCCGCATTTAATGGATGGCACCTTGCCCTCATCAGATGCCGACTTTAAAGGCCGCTACCGCCTGCTGTGGGATAAAAACTACCTGTATTTACAAGCTGATATAACTGACGATGTACTTATTGATACGCACCCAGACCCGACCGTAAAATATTGGGATGACGATGCGCTGGAAATTTTTATCGATAGCGACGCCTCAGGTGGTATTCACCAGTTTAACCATACCGCGTTGGCATACCATATTGGCCTTGATAACCAAGCCGCCGATTACGGCCCCGATAAAAAAGCCCATTTATACACCGACCACTTAACAAGTAACTGGAAGCGTAATACCCAAGCCCCTTATAACATCACCTGGGAAGTTGCTATAAAGCTCTACCCTAACGATTACCAAGAAGGCGCTGTAAACACGCCCATTACGCTTAATGAAAAACAAGTCATTGGTTTTATGCTCGCGTATTGCGATAACGATGGCAGCAAAGTACGCGAACACTTTATGGGTTCGCACGAAGTACAGCCAGTCAATGGCGACAGAAACCGTGGTTTTATAGACGCAAATGTCTTTGGCAAAATCACCCTGCTACCAAAAAGTAAGTAACTACCAATAAAATAATTGAAAACGTTGGGTTGAGCGTAGCGAAACCCAACGAAAAAATACCCTACCAACAATGACAGATGCTTTGCATTATCGATTGATTAAGCTTTGACTCTTTTACTTCTCATTCCCTTCTCCTTGTGCAAATATTTTTTTAGTGAATTATTCACAAAGAGAATAAGAGGCGCTGCGCTTTTAGAGATAAACACATTGTGGCAATTTCACTATAGAACGAACTATAAACACTGACGTATTTGGAAAAATCACACTACTTCCAAAGAGTAACTACTAATAAATAGTTGAGAAGTAGGTTGGGTTGAGCGTAGCGAAACCCAACGAAAAAGCACCCTACCAACACGCACTACCACTATGCATTGTTGCAGATTTATATAGCCTACTGACTTTCAGCTTAAACCAGCCTATTTAGCTGCGCCGTTCTAAACTGACCGCTGATAACTTATAGCTGACAACTCTTGTTTTAACCCACAAAAAAGCCGCTGTATTTTGCAATACAGCGGCTTTTAAACCATTACTCTAAATTAATAGATTATGATTTTGGAGCACGACCCGCACGCTTACGCTCACTTTCAGTTAAGTGACGCTTACGAATACGAATGTTCTCAGGTGTTACTTCTACTAACTCGTCATCATCGATGAACTCAAGCGCTTGCTCTAGTGTGTAGTTCAATGGTGGCGTCAATGTTTGTGCTTCATCTGTACCAGATGCACGAACGTTAGTAAGTTGCTTACCTTTAAGTGCGTTAACTGTAAGGTCGTTATCGCGGCTATGAATACCGATAACCATACCTTCGTAAACTTCAACACCGTGACCGATGAATAATTTACCACGCTCTTGTAAGTTGAATAATGCGTTAGTAAGTGCTTTACCTGTAGCATTTGCAATCATTACGCCGTTCTTACGAACACCTAGCTCGCCACCTTTGTGCGGACCGTAGTGATCGAATGTATGGTAAAGTAAACCAGAACCTGAAGTTAACGTCATGAACTCAGTTTGGAAACCGATTAAGCCACGGCTTGGGATCATAAAGTCTAAACGCATACGGCCCTTACCATCTGGTGCCATATCAGTAAGTTCACCTTTACGAAGACCAATTTGCTCCATGATAGAACCTTGATGCTCTTCTTCACAGTCAATTGTTAGTGTTTCATACGGTTCTTCTAATACGCCATCAACAGTACGCAAGATTACTTCTGGACGAGATACAGCTAGCTCATAACCTTCACGACGCATGTTTTCAATTAAGATACCAAGGTGTAATTCACCACGGCCCGATACGCGGAAGCTATCTGGGTTGTCAGTATCTGCAACACGAAGTGCAACGTTATGTACTAATTCTTTGTCTAAACGCTCACGAATATTACGTGATGTTACAAACTTACCTTCTTTACCACAGAAAGGAGAGTTATTTACAGAGAACGTCATTGTTACTGTTGGCTCATCAACACTTAGTGGTGGTAATGCTTCAACGTTGTTAGGACAACAAACAGTATCTGAAATCTTAAGCTCGCCAAGACCTGTTACCGTTACAATGTTACCAGCGTAAGCTTTATCTGTTTCGATACGCTCAAGACCTAGGTAGCTTTGTACTGAACCAATTTTGCCGTTACGCGTAGAGCCATCAGCACTAACAATCGTTACTTGCTGGTTAGGCACAACAGAACCACGTTTGATACGGCCGATACCGATTACACCTTTATAAGAGTTGTAATCAAGCTGAGAAATCTGCATTTGGAAGTCACCTTCAGGATCTGCATCCGGTGGTGATACTTCGTCAACGATCATTTGGAACATAGGTTCCATGTTGTCAGACGGCTCGTCTAAATCTAGTGTAGCCCAACCGTTGATTGCTGAAGCGTAGATTACTTTAAAGTCTAGCTGTTCGTCAGTTGCACCAAGGTTGTCGAATAAATCAAAGATTTGATCCATAACCCAATCAGGACGTGCACCTGGCTTGTCGATTTTGTTGATAACAACAATTGGCTTTAAGCCTTGCGCGAATGCTTTTTGCGTTACGAAACGCGTTTGCGGCATTGGACCTTCTTGAGCATCAACAAGTAATAATACTGAGTCAGCCATCGAAAGTACGCGTTCAACTTCACCACCAAAATCGGCGTGTCCCGGGGTATCTACGATATTGATATGGTAGTCTTTCCAAGAAATGGCTGTGTTTTTAGCCAAAATGGTAATACCACGTTCTTTCTCAATGTCGTTTGAGTCCATCACACGCTCTTCGTTACCGCCGCGTGTTTCTAATGTACCTGATTGCTCAAGTAGTTTGTCAACCAATGTCGTTTTACCGTGGTCAACGTGCGCGATAATCGCTATATTTCTTAACTGTTCGATGCTCATATTTTTACTCAGAGAAGTTTATTCTCATTGATCCTGCAAGATCTACGCACTCATCTGCGTTTTCACCAGATGTCCCAGCATAGGATTTAAAAGGGCGCATATTATCCCTCATTAATGACATGGATGAAAGTTTATCCAATACAATTTTAAAAACTTTCTTAATACTTTTACTAAGTATCTGTTTTTTATATGACAATTATATGAAATAAATTTCGACAAATTACATAAATTGTCATTTTTTAGCTAATTTGTTGATTGCTTTGGCACTATTTACTATTTAAGTTAAGCTGATTTAGGTGATTAAAATACGTGCAGAATCGAGCGTGAAATTTTTGCACCAATGTGGATATTTTACGCACCACAAAAGTGCAAAGCCCGTGACCACTTTTGTGCAACCATAATTTTTAACTTAATAAACAGCAAGTTAAAATAATGGCATAAAATCGGCTTACTAAAAAGCCAAAGCATTTAATGCAGCAATAATAAAACCCAACAGTTGGAGGACACATGTCACAATCGGTTTTAGATTTTATTAAAGAAAATGACGTTAAGTTCATTGATTTACGCTTTACTGATACTAGAGGTAAAGAACAACATGTTTCTATTCCTCATCACCAAGTAGATGAAGATTTTTTTGAAGACGGCAAAATGTTCGACGGCTCTTCAATTGCAGGTTGGAAAGGCATTAACGAATCAGACATGGTACTTATGCCAGTAGCTGATTCAGTAAAATTAGACCCATTCACAGAAGAAGCTACGCTAATCGTACGTTGTGATGTTGTAGAGCCATCTACACTACAAGGCTACGAGCGTGACCCTCGTTCAGTTGCTAAACGCGCTGAAGAGTACATGAAATCTACCGGTATCGCAGATACAGTTTTATTTGGCCCTGAGCCAGAATTCTTCCTATTTGATGATGTTAAATACAAGTCAGATATGTCAGGTTCTATGTACAAAATTGATGCTGTTGAAGCAGCATGGAACTCTGATAAAGACTACGAAGGTGGTAACACAGGTCATCGCCCAGGTGTTAAAGGTGGTTACTTCCCATGTTCACCAGTTGACTCTTCACAAGATTGGCGTTCAGCTACTTGTTTAGTACTTGAAGAACTAGGCCAAGTAGTAGAAGCGCATCACCACGAAGTTGCAACAGCGGGTCAAAACGAAATCGCAACTCGCTTTAATACAATGGTATTAAAGGCGGATGAAATCCAAGAGATGAAATATGTTATTCATAACATGGCTCACCTTTACGGAAAAACGGCCACATTTATGCCTAAGCCTGTTGTAGGCGATAACGGCTCTGGTATGCACTGTCACCAATCTTTAGCAAAAGACGGTGTTAACCTTTTTGCTGGTGATAAGTACGGTGGTCTTTCTGAAGATGCACTTTACTACATTGGCGGTATTATTAAGCACGCTAAAGCAATCAATGCGTTTGCAAATGCCTCAACTAACTCGTACAAACGTTTAGTACCAGGTTTTGAAGCACCGGTAATGCTTGCATACTCTGCACGTAACCGTTCTGCATCAATCCGTATCCCAGTTGTACCATCTGAAAAAGGTCGTCGTATCGAAGTACGCTTCCCAGATCCAACTGCTAACCCATACCTTGCTTTCTCTGCAATGCTTATGGCTGGCCTTGACGGTATCAAAAACAAGATCCACCCTGGCGATGCTATGGATAAGGATTTATACGACCTACCAGCAGAAGAAGCAGCAGAAATTCCACAAGTTGCATCTTCACTAGATGAAGCGCTAGAAGCACTTAGTGCTGACCGTGAATTCTTAACGCAAGGTGGCGTATTCACTGATGATTTAATCGATGCATACATTGCACTTAAATCTCAAGAAGTTGAAAAACTTAACATGACAACTCACCCAGTTGAGTTTGAAATGTACTACAGCGTTTAATACGCCGTAGACAAAATTATCGATAAGATAATAAATGTGTGTTCTCAAGCCCGCTTAGCGGGCTTTTTTTTATGGTAAATTAGGGTTATCTCCACTAAAGTTATGTAATTACAAAATATGCAGGGTAGCAATGTGAATTACAGGATATTATTACTATTTTTTGCTTTAGGATTAAGCATTTATAGTTATGCAGGCAATAAGAAAATTTATGCTTGGAAAGATAAAAATGGTGTTTTAGTGTTCTCAGATACACCACGTAGTGGCGCGCACGAAATAAAACTAAGCAGCCAAGATCTTACCCTGTCTGAGGCCGATAAACACACCCCTGGTTCACCACAGCCAACACACCCTAACCGTTTTCAAATTATGATATCGTCGCCTACACATAACCAAACCGTACGCGAAAACACCGGCTCGGTGTACGTAACAAGCCGCATAACACCGCGTTTTGAAGCTGGCTTTACCATACAGCTATTTTTAAACGGTAACGCTTATGGGCCCGCAAGCGATTTATCAACGTTTGCTATACGGGATGTAGAAAACGGAGCTCATACTTTGTATCTCAAACTTTATAATAAACAAAATCAAGCCATTGCTATCAGTCAGCCCAGTACCTTTGTGATGCAAAGAAAGGCTGTAAACTAAGTACAATGTCTCATGAAGCAAAATTAGCGCAGCAGTATTTACTGATTAAAACTTGCTTGCAAATATTAACGCACTAAAGTGGTGCAAAGATGTCAAACGAACAAAATTTTAGCCCTGAACTTCTCAATGCCATTTGGCAAAATCAAACTACATCGGTCATGTTACTTGATAAAAGTTTTACCCTTGTTTATGCCAACACCAGCACCAGCGAACTACTCGGCTTGGGTAAAAAGCGCATTATTGGGCAAACCTTTAACAGCTTATTTAATTACCATTCTGTGGATTTAGAGCGCATAGCCCAGTACTCACTTGTGGATGGTGTAGATTGCAGCCAGCACAGAGCTGACGTGGTCTTTATAGATTCTCGCCATGCAAAAATAGCCATTACATCGCGCCAAGTTAAGTTTAAAAACGAACGCTATATTTTACTTGAGTGTCGTAAAACCGATGAAGAAATAAAACACGACAAAGCCTCTAACCAAATGCATCAATATCAAGCGGCACGAAATTTAATTAGAGGGCTTGCTCACGAAATTAAAAATCCTTTAGGGGGAATACGCGGAGCGGCGCAGTTATTGCAGTATGAGGTAGATCAACAAGAAAGGGACGAATGCGCTGAGCTTATAATTGAGCAAGCCGACCGATTACGCGAATTAGTTGATAGGCTACTTGGGCCAAATCAGCTTCCGCAAAAGTCGTATGGCAATATTCACCAAACACTTGAGTCGGTTGTTAAATTAAGCACATTAGATAATTGTAAAAATATTAGTCTAGTTAAAGATTACGACCCAAGTATCCCTGATGTGTTTATTGACCAAGGCAAAGTTCAGCAAGTTGTACTTAATATTGTACGCAATGCTCAACAGGCGTTAGTTGATGGCGGTGAAATAAAAATAAAAACCCGCATTAATCATCAGTATCGCCGCCCCGGAAAAGCCCCTAAAAAAGCCTTGTTGATCCAGGTTTCTGATAATGGACCAGGCATAGACCCTAGCGTTCGCGAAACATTGTTTTACCCGATGATCACCAACAAAGAAGGTGGCTCAGGGCTAGGGCTTTCAATCGCACAAACGCTCATAGATCAGCACGACGGTTATATAGACTGCGATAGCTGGCCTGGCCATACTGAATTTAATATCTATCTGCCTTTTGCAGATTAATGTTTTGGAGTTGGCATGAAAACAGTTTGGCTTGTAGATGATGACGCATCAATTCGCTTTGTATTAGAAAAAGCGCTGACACGCGCAGGGTTTGAAGCAGAAAGCTTTGCAAATGCGCAAGACGTGTTAAGCGCGCTAAAATTTAGCCAGCCAACCGTGTTGGTATCTGACGTACGGATGCCAGGCATGGACGGCATGGCATTGCTTGAACTCATAGCAGAGCAAAACCCAGGGCTGCCGGTTATTATAATGACCGCCCACTCAGATTTAGACTCAGCAGTTAACGCATTTCAAAAAGGCGCGTTTGAGTACTTAGCCAAGCCATTTGATTTAAACGAAGCCGTGGCATTAATCGAAAGTGCCTGTAGAGCAAACTCAACTAAAAAAACTAAGCGTAAACAAGTTCCACCTAAAAGCGCGCACATTATTGGCGAAGCCCCTGCGATGCAGGAAGTGTTTAGAGCGATAGGTAAACTGTCGGCTTCAAGTATGAGCGTACTAATTAATGGTGAGTCAGGCACAGGTAAAGAGCTTGTAGCCAGTGCCTTACATAACCACAGCCCACGTAAAGAAAACCAGTTTATTGCATTAAACATGGCCGCTATTCCAAAAGAGCTTGTAGAGTCTGAGCTATTTGGCCACGAAAAAGGCGCATTTACTGGTGCCGATAGCGTTCGTAAAGGCCGCTTTGAACAAGCCAATGGCGGCACACTGTTTTTAGATGAAATTGGCGATATGCCACTGGATGTGCAAACACGTTTATTACGTGTACTCGCCGATGGTGAGTTTTACCGCGTGGGCGGGCACCAAAGTATTAAAGTTGATGTACGCATTATTGCTGCAACGCATCAAAATTTAGAAGATTTAGTAAAACAGGGTAAATTTAGGGACGATTTATTTCATCGTTTAAACGTCGTGCGCCTTCGTTTACCGGCTCTTAGAGAAAGAACTGAAGACATTGAGCGCCTAGCGCAGCACTTTTTACACAAAAGCGCAAAAGACCTACAAGTAGAAAGTAAAGTACTAAGCCCAAAAGCCACAGAGCAGCTTAGGCTATTTAGCTGGCCTGGTAATGTGCGCCAACTCGAAAACACCTGTCGCTGGTTGACCGTTATGGCCCCTGGTGAATTAGTAAGTGAGCAAGACCTACCACCAGAGATCATTGATGCGGCGCCTGTTCAACAAGAAGGTGATTGGCTCGATGCGTTTCAGCAATGGCTCAATCAAGAGCTTAAGCAAGGTAAAGAAAACATTTGGCCCGATATTCAAGCTCAGCTTGAAACTCGCCTTATAAAAACAGCACTGGCTAATTGCTCTGGCCATAAACAAGATGCAGCCATAAAAATTGGCTGGGGGCGCAACACGTTGACCCGCAAATTAAAAGAGCGCAATATTAGCTAGTTTCTAACCGTTACTCGTTGGCCCTAGGATGAAATTAATAGAACACATTCCATTATTTAAACAAATGGAAATAGTGAATAGATTGCACTTTTTTAAAGACTTCACCCTTGCTGAACGCCAAGTGCTATTAGAGTCGTTTGGGTTATTGTATTTAGTTAACCAGCATCAGTTTTTATTTAAACAATACGATAACGACAAACGCTTATACATTATATTAAGTGGTGCGTTACTTGTTTTTAAACATAACCACTTGCTGAAGCTTGGCACTATAGAGCCCGGTGAGTTTATCGGTGAAGGCGCATTTATTAATAACCGCGAGCGCAGTACGAGCGCTCGCGCTAAAACCGACACCATAGTACTTGCCATTACCCCAGAGGCACTGACCCGCTTACCTAATGTGATACGCGAAAAAATTAAAGATAGGATCATAGAAGGTATGAGCCTGCGTATTGCAAAGCTGAGTGAGCACATAGAAACCCACGGTTAGCTCTATCCCTCAGTCCATATAGGCAATTTGTAGTGAGCAATCAAGCCAGCTGGGGTGATTAACATGCGCCGTAAATGTATACGTATCGGATGGCTTGGCGCCAAAGGGCGTTGCTACAAGCGGCTGTGAGTGGCTATATGTTTGCGAGTAGGTTTTATAATAAATAACAACATAACCATATAAAAACTCCCAACCTAACCTTACAACAGCGCCACTGGGTAAGGTAAAGTCAGCATATTTATCTGTAAATGTGACGAGTAAATCATTGTACTTGTCTTCGCTGCAATGGGTTGTTCTTAGCCGAGACGGCATAGTAAAAGCGTCTTCTCCATCAGTGCTCTTTAAATAAAAGCCTATATTGCCATCACCATAAAAATGATTTGATCGTGTCGTGTAGTTAATTTCGGGCTGATAACCTAACTCTTGCATAATAATAGCTAACTGCTCAGTCTCTTTTGGGTAAATTTTATCGCTTGATAAGAGTAATGTAGCCTCACCAAAGGTAGATGGGATTTCTAGCTCAACATATTCATAAGGGAGATTTTGTGCTTTTAGCGCAGCATCGAGCTGCTTGCGCTGCTCATCTTGCAAGTTTTCACTAAAAACATAAACGGTAGGTTGTTGGCACGCAGTTAATAAAAGTACCCACATACAGATTAAAATGCCATTTTTCATAGTTTCCTCCAATGATTACAATTGTTGTCTATTGGAGGAAACTATCTACAGCAACTTAATACTCATGTGCTTAATTAAGTATTATTGTACGTTGGTATAATTTGTTTGGCTGTCTAACCAGGCATCTACACTTTGGCGCGTATATAAAACTTCATTAAATAAGCGATGACGTTCAAATTCCAGTTTTGATTTTTTAAGTGGATCACCACTAATTAGCCGACTGTGCGTATCGTTAAACTTAGAAATAACCGAAAAGCCGCGTTCATCTTGCTCTTTTTGTGTTTTTACCAAGTTAGCTAAGTGAGCTCTTACATCATCTGCTGTCAGCATATCTGAATTATCTAAGCCCATTAGCTCTTTTTTCATTGCTAATCTTATGCCCATTTACTGCTCCAATTATATGCAGACCTAAACAATTAAAACGGTGAAATAATTACCATGTTTTAGGTACGATTTTTTATTTGCCAAAGCAATAGCAAATAGCACACCAAATTTTTGCTAGAGCATACGCATCAAATGCTGCAGTTTTTTTAAAGTTGAAAAAAGTTTTATATTTATCACTCTTTTTTATCCCACTCGGGCGAGCTTGCTAGGTGCAAAAAACAGTGCAAGCCTTTATACTTGCTGCTTATGCGCCACCAACAGAGATAACCATGTCAGAAGAATACATTGAAATTGAACTTGAAGAAGAACCTATAGAGCTTTGTAAATTACTAAAAGTACTCGATTTAGTAGAAGGTGGCGGCCAAGCTAAAAACCTAATAGCGCAAGGTTATGTTGGGGTTAACCATGAAATATGTACAATAAAACGGAAAAAATTATACAGTGGCGATGTACTAGAATTTGATGGCGAGCTTTTTCAACTCACTTTAAGTGAAGATGCGACTCCTGTAGAGCGCCCAGTGGCAACAACCCAGCCACAGCCAGAAAAAACACCTAATGAAACATCTCAAAAGCCGGCAAAAAATAAAAGAAAGCGCACTAAAAAGCCAAAGGTTGATGAAAATACAGGGCGCCGCCCTATCTCATTTGGCTAGCCCTTAGCGCTTTGTGCCGTTTTTATTATGTGTATAGGCTAGCTTGAACAGTTAGCCTTTTTGCTCTTTAATTACCTCGTAAAGTACAATAAAAACAAGGTAATAATATGACAACCTCAGCTACACCCAATTGGTTTAAACCCGCCCTGTGGGCAGCACTTATCTGGAATTTATTAGGTGTGTTTGCATTTATAATGCACCTTATGATGACCCCCGAGATGATAAGTAAACTTCCGTTAGATCAACAAGCTGCATATTCAAACGTGCCTTTATGGTCTACCATTGCATTTGCTGTAGCGGTATTTGGTGGCACCCTTGGCTGCATACTACTATTGGTCAAAAATGCATTTGCAACGCCTACCTTTGCGCTATCGTTGGTAGCGATATTTATTCAGCAATTTTATAATTTCATTGTGATAAATAGCATTAAAATGCTGGGGGTAAGCGCGGTGTTTATGCCTATTTTAGTGATTGTTATTGCGTTTTTGCTTTTATATTTAAGTATAAAAAGCAAACAACAAGGTTGGTTGAACTAACTTCCCCCCCTTTTGTAAACTCATTATTTTGCTACTTGAAAAAACAATTTTAGGTAGCACTTCTATACTTAGTACTGTCTAAAAAACATGCATTGCGCTACCTGCTTTTTAGCCTGATTTGTCATATTTATTATCTCTGGTATGCACTTTGCAAACTATTGGCAAATAAACACGTTATTTTATCAAGGACATAATCCTAACTATCAAAGGGGCAAAAAATGAATAGTTTCGACACCCAACAACAATTAACGATTAATGGCGAGCAATACCATATTCACTCACTTAAAGGATTAGGCGATAAAGCAAAGCGATTGCCCTTTTCTCTCAAAGTATTACTAGAAAACCTATTACGCAATGAAGATGGCGTAAATATTAAAGAACAAGACATTCAAGCCCTTCTTGACTGGGACCCTAAAGCAAAGCCCTCAGCTGAGGTGGCCTTTACGCCGGCACGTGTTGTAATGCAAGACTTTACAGGTGTTCCCGCCATTGTTGATTTAGCTGCCATGCGTGATGCAATGGAAAAGCTAGGTGGCGATCCTGCAAAAATAAACCCGCTTTCTCCTGCTGAACTTGTAATTGACCACTCAGTACAAGTAGATGGCTACGGTGACGACGGTGCGTTTGATTTAAATGCCAAGCTAGAATACGAACGAAATAAAGAACGCTACGAATTTTTACGCTGGGGGCAAACTGCTTTTGATAATTTAAAAGTAGTGCCACCAGCTACAGGTATTGTGCACCAAGTAAACTTAGAGTTTTTAGCGCGTGTTGTTTTTAACGACAGTGAAAACGGAAAATCAATAGCCTACCCAGACACCCTTGTAGGGACTGATTCGCACACCACCATGATTAATGGTTTAGGTGTGTTAGGCTGGGGCGTAGGTGGTATTGAAGCCGAAGCAGCCATGCTTGGGCAACCAATTAGCTTGCTTATTCCTCAGGTAGTGGGCTTTAAATTAAATGGCCGATTACCCGAGGGCACCACAGCTACCGATTTAGTGCTCACCGTTACCGAAATGCTACGTAACCACGGAGTAGTGGGTAAATTTGTTGAGTTTTATGGTGACGGCCTAGCTGATTTACCGCTCGCCGATAGAGCAACCATTGCCAACATGGCGCCAGAGTACGGTGCAACATGTGGTATTTTCCCCATTGATGATGAAACAATTAACTACCTGCGTTTAACGAACCGCGATGAAGATCACCTCAAACTGATTGAAGACTACGCTAAACACCAAGGCTTATGGCGCCATGAAGGCGACGAAGCGCATTACACAGACACCCTTGAGCTTAAATTAGACGACGTAGTACCTAGCCTTGCAGGCCCTAAACGCCCACAAGACAGAATTACACTTGATAAAGCCGGTGATGTGATAGGCCAGCACCTAAAAGGCTTCCAAGATGAGCGTATGGCTCGTCGTGATAAAAGCGATATTGAAGAAGCGCGCATTGAAAGTGAAGGCCCAACAACCAACCCTGATGAACCGGTAGACGAAGCGCAGTTTATGGGTGCAGCCAAAGTGAAGTTTAAAGGCCAAGAATTTGAACTAAACGATGGCGCCTGTGTTATTGCCGCTATTACAAGCTGTACAAATACCTCTAACCCCAGTGTTATTTTAGCAGCAGGCTTAGTGGCTCAAAAAGCTAAACAGCTGGGTATTAATGTAAAACCGTGGGTTAAAACATCGCTTGCACCCGGTTCGCAAGTGGTAACCGACTACCTTGAAAAAGCAGGCCTAATGGATGACCTAGAAAGCTTAGGCTTTAACTTGGTCGGTTATGGTTGTACCACGTGTATAGGTAACTCAGGCCCGCTTGCAGATGAAATTAGCGAAGCTATTCAAAAGCACAAGCTAGTTGTAAGCTCTATTTTATCGGGTAACCGTAATTTTGAAGGGCGTATACACCAAGACGTTAAAATGAACTTTTTAGCCTCGCCTCCACTTGTGGTAGCCTATGCCATTGCAGGGCGTACAGACATAGATGTATACAACGAGCCATTAGCGCAAGATGAAAACGGTAACGATATTTACCTGAAAAACATTTGGCCAAGCGTGAGCGAAGTCAGCGAACTAGTACAAAAAACGGTAACCAGAGAAATGTTCGAAAAAAGCTATGCCAACGTATACGAAGGCGACAGCCGTTGGCAAAAAATCCAAATTCCTGATGGTAAGCTCTATGATTGGGATGATGGCTCAACTTACATTAAAAAAGCACCATTCTTTGAGGGCATGAGCGTTGAACCACCAGGCGTGCCAACAATTGAAGGGGCGCGTTGTTTAGCTAAACTTGGCGACTCAGTAACCACTGACCATATTTCTCCTGCGGGGGCCATTAAAGCTGAAGCGCCAGCCGGTATTTACTTACAGGAAAAAGGCGTAGAAAAAGCGCAGTTTAACTCGTACGGTTCACGCCGTGGTAACCACGAAGTGATGATGCGAGGCACATTTGCGAACGTTAGGCTTAAAAACTTACTCGCACCAGGTACAGAAGGTGGCGTTACTCGCACCCAACCTGATGACAAGCTTGCCAGCATTTACGATGCCGCAATGGAATATGAAAAGAGTAACACACCATTAATTGTGTTAGCTGGTAAAGAGTACGGTACCGGTTCATCACGCGACTGGGCAGCAAAAGGCTCGCTTTTATTAGGTGTAAAAGCGGTGGTTGCACAAAGTTATGAGCGTATTCATCGCTCTAACCTCATTGGTATGGGTGTACTGCCTTTACAGTTTAAAGAGGGTGAGAGCCACGAATCATTAAATTTAACTGGCCAAGAGCAGTTTGATATTGAAGGTTTGTACGACAAAACGAATGAAGTGAGCATTATTGCCACTAATGCTGAGGGCAAAAAAGTCAGCTTTAGCGCCGATGTACGTATAGATACCCCTAAAGAGTGGGATTACTACAAGCACGGCGGTATACTACAATACGTTTTACGTAACATGCTTGACTAATCATATACTTAAAACTAAAAAGCCTAGCAGTCGCTAGGCTTTTTTATGCGCTAAATAATTAACGAGTATTGCAACTTGGTATTGCTTTTAACTGGCTGTGAGCCCTTAGCGTAACGAAGGCGCTGTAACTCAGCTCACAAATTACAAACCCCGCACGATTAAACCCCCCTCATAATGAGTAAGCTTTAATGTTAAGCGCACAATAAAATTTAGTACCCACCTATACTTTGCATCTCTTTACTACGCTGCTCTAATTTTTGCTTTGCCTTTTCGGCATCTTCAAACAGTTTTTGAATAGATTCAGCGTTGTAAACGGTAGGTGTAGGTGGTTGAATACTCTTTTTTGAGGTGCTTGCACTGCTACTCAAAATTGAGGTGTCTTCTGCGGCTACAACAGTGACATCACGGGCATCAAGTTTTACCTCAATACTTTTGCCATCTGCATTAGGCGTATCTGAAAAATGCCATTGGCCGTTTTTATCTTGCCACTTATAAATTTTGCTACCGGGTTTAATTGTCGCCGCATCATTGTTTACACTCTGCGCAATTTTATCGCCTGCTTGCTTTGCGCCTTGCACTGCCTGATTAAGCGTATTGCTAGATAACGCGACCATTTTTTCTTTAATTTTGTGAGATTCAGCACTAATAGATGAACTAGAAAGCCATGTTTGGCCATCTGGCTTTTTTAGGTAAAACAAAGAGATAACAGCAATGATCATGACTGATATTGCCAAGTAGGTGAAGTATTTCATAGCGTTCCTGCTTAAAAATGAATCCTTGAAAGGCAAGTCTAATAAAAAATACTTAATCAGGCAATTTTTTTGCAATAAAAAACGCAACCTAAGTTGCGTTTAAATAGTTGTTTAGCATTCGCTTTTTTTAAATACCATCGCCGTCAATATGCAGCCCGCACTCGCGGTTTAAACCAAAAAAGCGCGTTTCTTCTTCGCTCATACCTGGCTCAAGTTTACGCGTAGTATGCACATCACCCATCGACACATAACCTTGCTCCCATAATGGGTGGTAAGGTAAATCATGCTTGGTAAGGTATTGATATACATCGCGGTTTGACCATTCAATAATCGGGTACACTTTTACCGTACCTCGGCTTATCTCAACAAACTGTTTATCTGCACGGGTCGACGATTGGTCACGGCGCAAGCCACTAAACCAAGTACCGGCACCAATTTCTTTTAATGCGCGGGTCATGGGCTCTACTTTATTAAGCTGATTATATTGCTTAATACCGTCCTCGCCTTGTTCCCATAATTTACCGTATTTAGCTTCTTGCCATGCAGGGCTTAGCTCAGCTTTATACACCTGTAAATTAAGTGATAGGCGCGCTGTCATTTGCTCAATAAACTGATACGTTTCTGGAAATAAATAACCCGTATCGGTTAATACCACAGGAATATCAGGACGCTGAGATGTTACTAAATGCAGCATGACCGCCGCTTGAATACCAAAGCTTGATGATAAAAAAGCTGTATCGGGTAAGTTCTCTAGTGCCCATGCAACACGCTGCTCCGCACTCATTGGTGCAAGTATGCCGTTTGCATCTGCAAGCAATGCCGCTTGGCTTTGCTTATCAAGCTGTAATATGTTTTTAAATTCACTCATGGTCAATTTTAAACCTCACCCACGCTCCGCGTGGGTATTTAATTAAGCGTGAAAATCGGTTACTGATACTTTTACTTCAGCAACAATGCCTTTGCGAATTACAAAGTCACCAAAACATTCACCGTCGTTTCGCTCACTTGCCCACTGGCCAATTAGCTTATCAAACGCGTCTAGGTAAACATCTTCACCTACGTTTTCTAGGTACAGTTTAGGAATGCGTGTACCTTCTAAATTACCACCTAGGTAAACGTTGTATTTACCAGGGCCTTTACCTACTAAACCAGCTTCTGCAAGCATTGCGCGGCCACAACCGTTAGGACAACCTACAACACGCATAATAATGCTGTCATCAGGTATGCCATGCTTAGCAAGTAGTGCTTCGGTTTTTTCAATTAAGCTTGGTAAGTAACGCTCAGCTTCGGCCATAGCAAGCGGACACGTTGGCAATGCTACACACGCCATTGAATTTTTACGTTGCTCAGTGTCTTTGTCATCAATTAGGCCGTGGTTACGGGCAATTTCTTCAATAACTGCTTTTTGATCGGCAGGCACACCAGCAATAATTAAGTTTTGGTTAGCCGTCATGCGCATATCGCCTTGGTGCACTTCTGCAATTTTACGACAACCCGTTTTTAATGGCTTACCTGGGTAGTCTAAAATACGGCCGCTTTGTATAAATAGCGTAAGGTGGTGCTTGCCATCAATGCCTTCTACCCAACCGATACGATCGCCACGGTGAGTAAACTCATAAGGGCGGCTTGGTGCAAAGCTTACACCGGCACGTTTTTCTACTTCTGCTTTAAATACGTCAGACCCAACACGGTCTAGTGTGTATTTAGTTTTTGCATTTTTACGGTTAGAACGGTTACCCCAATCGCGCTGCACTGATACAACGTGCTCAGCAATTTTTAAGGTGTCTTCTAGGGCAATAAAACCAAAGTCGTCAGCTTTACGCGGATACGTAGCCGTATCACCGTGGGTCATAGCTAGACCACCACCTACAAGTACGTTAAAGCCAACAAGCTTGCCATCTTCAGCAATAGCAACAAAGTTTAAGTCATTCGCATGCACATCAACTTCGTTGTTAGGCGGAATGGTAACCGTGGTTTTAAACTTACGCGGTAAGTAGTTAGAACCTAAAATTGGCTCTTCTGTGGTTTCTGCCTTTTCGCCATTTAACCAAATTTCAGCGTATGCTTTCGTTTTTGGAAGTAAATGCTCAGAAATTTTTGCAGCCCACTCATACGCTTCTTGATGTAACTCTGACTCAACAGGGTTAGTCGTACATAGTACGTTACGATTTACATCGCCTGCGGTGGCAATAGAGTCAATGCCAACGCTATTAAGCATTTGGTGCATGCCTTTAATATTTGGCTTTAATACACCATGAAATTGAAACGTTTGACGTGTTGTTAAACGAATACTGCCGTAGCTTGTTTTTTCATCGGCAAATTTATCAATTGCTAGCCATTGCTCAGGCTTGATAATACCGCCAGGCATACGTGCACGTAGCATTACATTGTGCAGCGGCTCTAGCTTTTGCTTTGCGCGCTCAGGGCGTATATCGCGGTCATCTTGCTGGTACATACCGTGAAAACGTATAAGTTGGAAGTTATCGGCTGTAAAACCACCGGTAATTTCATCTTTTAAGTCTTGCTCTATGGTGCCACGTAAAAAGTTACTTTCTCTTTTCAAACGTTCGTTATCAGAAAGTTTTACGTTTTTATCTTGTTCGCTCATTTTAAATCCTAAATTTGTTACAGTGACGGCTGCTAGCTGTTAATAAAATAAGAAACGTGATTAATACACGTCTTTCTGATAGCGGTTAGCGCTACGTAAGTCTTTTAAATATTGCTCTGCGTCTTCGTAGCTTTTACCGGTGTTTTCGCTGATGATATCAACTAAGGCGTTGTGTACATCTTTTGCCATGCGGTTTGCATCACCACACACATAAAAATGCGCTCCTGCTTCTAGCCACTCAAAAATTTCTTTTGAGTTTTTGCGTAGTTTGTCTTGTACGTATACTTTTTCGGCTTGGTCACGGCTAAATGCAACGTCAACTTTGCTTAATAGGCCTGATTTTAAATAACCCTGAATTTCTACTTGGTACAAGAAGTCTTGTGTAAAGTGTGGGTTACCGAAAAACAGCCAATTTTTGCCTTGTGCTTCTCGCGAGTCACGCTCTTGTAAAAATGCACGGAATGGCGCAATACCGGTCCCTGGGCCAACCATAATAATGGGGGTATTATCATCGCTAGGTAAACGGAAGTTGTCGTTGTGCTCACTAAATACTTTAACTTTACACCCTTCTTCAGCACGGCGTGCTAAATAACCAGAGCAGCCACCTAAATGTTCGCTGCCAAAAGCGTCAAACTCAACTAAACCTACCGTTAAGTGCACTTCCTCTTCAACCTCGCTTTGGCTTGAAGCGATTGAGTATAAGCGCGCTTGTAGTTTACGTAGGCAATCGACTAAGGTTTGTGCGTCTATTTTTGCAGGATTTTGTGCCACTACATCAAAAATTTGACGAGGCTCAATGTACTCACGCATCGCGGCTTTATCTTCTACAAGCTTTAGTAGCTCTGGCGTGCCCGTTGCAACTGCGTATTTTTCTACAAAGCCTGGGTATGACTGAGTAAGCTCTAACTTTTCGATTAATGCATCGCGAATAGGCAGTGACTCTTCGCCCACTTTTACAAGTGTGCCTGAATCGATTTGCGTGTGTGTTAGTAGCTCATCTACGCGGGCTTCATCATTTAAGAAGTACACGCCTAATGAATCACCAGGTAAGTAGGTGATGTCTGAGCCTTCAAGCGAAATCTCAACATGGCGTACATCTTTAGTAGAATCGCGCCCTGTAATTTTTTGTACGGTAACAAGCTCTGCCGCAAATGGGTTTTGCTTAGTGTATTGGCTTGCTGCCGCTGTTGGCGCGCCAAATGGCATTGATACAACTTGGCCGCCCGCAGCATCTTGCTGCGCTTTTAAATCAGGTTCGAATGCATCAAGTGCACCGGTGATCCAAGTGGCTGCTTCATCATCGTAATCAACATCTAGGTCGGCACGTTGGAAAATAGTTTCTGCGCCAAGTTTGTTTAAACGCTCTTCAAAGTCTTTTGCTGTTTGGCAGAAAAACTCATAGCTAGAGTCGCCTAAACCCAGTACGGCTACTTTAACGCCATCTAACTTAGGTGCTTTTTTGGTAGTTAAAAATTCATACAGTGTTTCTGCATCTTCAGGTGGCTCACCTTCACCGTAGGTAGATACAACAACGGTTAAAAACTTTTCTTTTTTCAGGGCTGTAGGTTTGTAGTCAGACATGCTCACAAGTTTTACAGCTAAACCGCGCGACTCTGCTTGCTCTTTAAGCTTAGTCGCCACACCTTTTGCATTACCTGTTTGCGAACCATACAAAATAGTAAGTGGCGCAGCATCGCTTGCAGCCGCAGTAGGCGCTTGCCCACCAAGAGCTGCAGAATTAGCATTTGCAGCTAAGTAACCACTTACCCACGCTTGCTGAATCGGATTAAGTTCTGCTACTAAGCCTTGCAGCTTTTGTACTTGCTCTTGCGATAGCGGGCTTGCCGCTGCGTTAAGTTGACCTAACAACATGAATTTGTTCCCCATAACCCTGAAAATTACATACAGCCCACATAATGCGCTGTTCAAAATGAGTTTTACCTCACCCAGAGTAACTCTGCTGAGGTTTTATTAGTGTGCAGGATAGCGGGCTATGCGGTGAGAAAAAAAGAATAGAATCTGCTTTGTTATTCCATTTAGTTATTAATTTATATAAAGACCTTCAAAAACAGCTTAAAGGTTTATTATTGCTATTTTATTAATTTTGTATTTAACAAATTTGTAACCTTGTGCAGATAGTGTATGTTATTTACTCAACTATAAAAAATAGGAACAATCATGTCACACGGGACATACAAACATAAGTTACTTAGCACGGCATTACTGATTGCCGCCACCCCAGCAATGGCCAATGTCGCAAATGGCGGATTTGAGCAGTGGACAGGCAATACGCCTGACGCGTGGACCACAATTGATAGCGGTATTAATGTATCGCGCTCAACCAGTATCGTAAATAACGCAAGCAGCGCGGCGGCTATTAATGTGACCACCGGCTCGCAAAGCAATACCGACTTATTACAACAAGTTAGTGTGGAGGCTGGCAAAACATATGATTTCTCAGTGGATGTATATCACACTGAAGGAAGCATAAGGGCCCGCCTGTATGTAGATGGCTACCAAGGGTACTCTAACCAAGCGCAAACTAACCAGTGGCAAACAATTAACCACAGTTATACGCCTAGCAGTAATAAAACCATTAATGTTGGTTTACGTTTTTACGATATGAGCGGCTTTGATGGCAATGAAACCGTTTATGTAGATAATTTTTTGCCTAATACAGACGGCGGCGCTTCAGGCAGCTGTAACGACCATAGCCTTACTTTAACACTTAATACCGATAACTACGGCAGCGAAACCAGCTGGGTGGTTAACAACAGCCAAGGTAGCAGCGTAGCCAGTGGTAGTGGTTATGCCTCTAACACACAATATAATGAGCAACTCTGTTTAACTGATGGCGCATACACTCTAGTTATAAGTGACAGCTATGGCGACGGTATGTGCTGTAACGTAGGTAATGGTAATTATGCGCTCACTCAAGGCAGCACCACACTTGCCAGTGGCGCAAGTTTTAATAACACAGATAGTACAACTTTTGAATTAGGCGATAGCTCTGGTGGTGATACTGGCGGCGGCACAAACCCAACACCAACAGGTTATTATGTAACAACTCAGGGTTTATCTGGCTATGCATTAAAAACTGAGCTTTATAACATTATCAAAAATCACAGCTCGCAAGGTTACTCGGCTATTTGGAACTTCTACGATTCTTCAGCACGCGATAAATACTTTGAAAACGATAACAGTATTTTAGATATGTATAGTGAAAAGCCAAATGGTAGCGACAGCTATACTTACACCGCGGTAAGCGATCAGTGTGGTACTTATAACAGTGAAGCAGATTGCTATAACCGTGAGCATTCGTTCCCTAAAAGCTGGTTTGGCGGCACAAATGAGCCAATGAATTCAGACGTGCACCACATTTATGCAACCGACGGTTATGTAAACTCAAAACGTAGTAACTACCCTTTTGGTGAAGTGGCTAGCGCATCATTTACATCAACAAACGGTAGTAAAGTCGGTTCAGCAGCAAGCTCTATTAATTACTCAGGTACGGTGTTTGAGCCAATTGATGAGTTTAAAGGTGACTTTGCCCGCGCTTATTTTTACATGGCAACCCGCTACGAGAATGTAATAGGCTCGTGGCAAAATAACACAACTGCCAGTAATGCTGTCCTTAATGGTACAAGCAATCAAGTATTCGAAAACTGGGTGGTAGCTATGCTACTTAACTGGCATAACGCCGACCCTGTTAGCCAAATGGAGCTTGACCGTAACCAAGCAGCTTATGAGTTTCAAGGTAATCGTAACCCGTATATCGATCACCCTGAATTTGTTGAGATGATTTGGTAATAGCTTGGTTATAACTTTTTAGCCCCAGCATTAACTGGGGCTTTTTAATAACTGTACTTTTTGTTTGGCAATAAGTGACGCTACATACTGCTTTTCTAAATCCCACGGATGACGCTTCCAGCCCTTAAAACCAAAACCGATAATATGCACCTGTGCTTGCTGCTTTAAAAAGTGCTCAATGGCTAACATTCCCGAACTGGGTGTTTTAGCTCTAAAAGCAGGTTTGCCAAACGTATATAAGTGTTTTAATAATGCTGTTTTATCGTGCTGGGCGATTCGACTCACGTTTGCATGCGGGCTATATTTGCGTATTATTTCATCGCCATGGTCAATACAGCCCCTACGGTTAATTAGCTTATAAAAAGGTTGAGTAAATAAGTTAGGTTTTGGGTCAGTGATCATGACATTTTTCAGCTGTGTTATATCTATATCTGGAAACGCTGCGCAGAGCATTGCGCCTTGCTTGCCTCGTCCCACTAGCCATAAATCAGTACATTTACGGCCTAAGTATGCAGGCATGTTTGCACACATATTAAAGCGCACCACTCTATCAAAGCTATTTAGAGTTTTACTTACATCCTTTTCGACGGGGCCATTACCTATAATTAACACTGTTTGCTTAGCCATACTACGCTCCTTGTACCTTTATTAGCGCATACTAACGTGCCCGCCACACTTTACCAGCAAACTTATATTAAACTTTTTTTGCAGCCACACACTGTACGGTAAATTAACAGGCGTTACTTTTGATTTAAGGCCTGCTCTGCAAGTTCTATTGATTCGTAACGTTTACCTGTAATTTTTATCAGCCATACTTTATCTGTAAAGGTGCGGCTTAAATACACTGTTTGCCCATTTGGGATTTGCGGCATAAAGGAAGAAATAGATTCCCATTTGCCATCAACCTGCTCTTTTAGCTTCAAGCTAGCGTTAAAGTGCGACCCCTCTGCGTTAGGCTTTACTTCAAGCGCCGTCATTTGCGTATCATCACCAATTTCTATCATTGCACTTTTATTTAATAGCGTGAGTAGCTGAGGTTGATGCGTAGGGCTTAGATTTTTTAAAGCCTGCTCTATTTTACTATCTACGGTGATCTCATTCCGTAATTTATAAATACTGGCCTTAATTGCAAAAACAGGCTCTGCGTAACTGGGGTTTATAAAAAACAGTGAACTGATAAGCACTAAAATAGCGCTAGTAAATTTATTCGGCATATTATATCTCCTTATTAAAATCGAATTGAGCATACCTTATATTTTGTTAAATTGAATATAAGCTATTAATATTCATAATATTCTTTATATTAATAAGCATGAATATACGCTTTTAGACTATTTATAAATACTAATTTTAGCGATAATAAAACACTTAACTAATCAAATAAGAGCAGAGGGTATGCAAGCGTTAGGAATGGAGTTAAAACGCCTTAGAGCAAATAAAAAGTGGACTCAGGCTTATGCAGCGCGTGAAATTGGAATTCAACAGTCGTACCTTTCAAAGCTTGAAAATGGACAGTTTATCCCCTCAACTGAGGTAATTGAAAAGCTTAAACTTTGCTATGGCGAAGGCTGTATTGATAAATGCCTACCTATAAGCTCAGCGATACATAAGCCCTCAAACATCACTTTAATTATGAGCTTGGCTTTATTTATATGTGGGCTGATAGCGTGGTTGTGTGCAACATATGAAATTTTTTATCCACAAACCTACTTTACCTATCAAGCAAAGCTAGGTGACTTTTTAGCATTTAACGTCACTCAGCAATACCAAGGCAAACGCTTTATTGAGGGGGATGTGACCTATCAAATTGTAGGTGAAAGGCAAGTCAGTCGAATCGAGAACCGCTTCTTAGTGGTAGGCTCTGCCGTGTGCATATTAATATCTATTGTTGCAGCTCTACTCTCGCAAAGGCATAGGTTTGGTAAATTATAAAGCTGTTATTTAGTTGTTCTTGGCAATTACTCCAGTATTACTCTACCTTAAACATCTATACAGTCGTACATCAGAAATTTTTATCTGTCGCTATAAATGCCTCATCACTTAACACGATTGGTATTATTTTCGATTAGTATTAGGACTATTACGTATTCGTGGCGTGCTTTTTTCTCAAGTGTTCTAGTCTCAACCCAAGCTACGGCGCTTCACTTCACTGCGAGCAGCTGAGAACTGAAAGCTTCAAACTTACAGCTTTTTTTAAACGCAAACAAAAAGCCCCGGCTAATGCCAGGGCTTTTTTACAAAACTTACTTAATTTGAAATTAAGCTTGTTTTGGACTAGAAACAACGTCTACTAAAGTCCAAGATTTATTCTTAGAAATTGGTGCGCATTCACGGATAGTAACTACGTCACCCGCTTTTGCTGTGTTGTTTTCGTCATGTACGTGTAGCTTAGTAGTACGTTTGATGAATTTCCCATAGATTGGGTGCTTCACGTAACGTGCGATAGCAACAGTGAAAGATTTTTCCATCTTGTCGCTTACTACACGGCCTTGAAGAGTACGAATTTTATCGCTCATTATTGACCTGCCTTCTGGTTAATAATTGTTTTTACACGCGCGATATCGCGACGTACTGTTCTTAGCGTGTGTGTCTGAGCTAACTGACCAGTGCTTGCTTGCATGCGCAGGTTAAACTGCTCACGAAGAAGTCCTAGAAGTTCAGCATTTAGCTCTTCTACGCTTTTGTCTTTTAGTTCGCTTGCTTTCATCACATTACCGTCCGAGTTACGAAAGTTGTTTTGAATGGCAGTTTACGAGCTGCAAGGTCAAACGCTTCACGAGCAAGCTCTTCAGAAACACCTTCCATTTCGTAAAGTACTTTACCAGGCTGAATTTCAGCAACCCAATATTCAACAGAACCTTTACCTTTACCCATACGAACTTCAAGAGGCTTTTCTGTGATCGGCTTGTCAGGGAAGACACGGATCCAGATTTTACCTTGACGTTTCACGTGACGCGTCATAGCACGACGAGCTGCTTCGATTTGACGAGCAGTCATGCGGCCACGACCAGTAGCTTTCAAACCGAAAGTACCGAAGCTTACTTTGTTACCGTTTTGCGCTAAACCGCGGTTGCGGCCTTTGTGCATTTTACGGAATTTTGTACGTTTTGGCTGTAACATTACTCGCTACCTCTACTTAGCACTTTTCTTGGCTTTCTTTGGTGCGCGTTTAGCTGGCTTCTCTTGCTCTTGTACTAGTGGTAAACCACCAATAACTTCGCCTTTGAAGATCCAAACTTTAACACCAATGATACCATAAGTGGTTAAGGCTTCAGAAGTTGCGTAGTCGATATCAGCACGAAGAGTATGTAGAGGTACACGACCTTCACGATACCATTCTGAACGTGCGATTTCTGCGCCGCCAAGACGACCGCTAACTTCAACTTTGATCCCTTTAGAACCGATGCGCATTGCATTTTGTACCGAACGCTTCATAGCGCGACGGAACATAACACGACGCTCTAGCTGAGAGGCAATGCCGTCTGCTACTAGTTGTGCATCTAACTCTGGTTTACGTACTTCAGAAATATTAATCTGAGCAGGTACACCTGCGATCTTAGTTACCGCTTGACGTAGCTTTTCAACGTCTTCGCCTTTTTTACCGATAACAACACCCGGACGAGCCGTGTGAATTGTTACGCGGATCGATTTTGCTGGACGCTCAATAACGATTTTAGACACAGAAGCCGCTTTTAATTCCTTTGTAAGGAAAGTACGTACTTTGTGATCGCCAAAAAGCTGATCAGAGAAATCTTTAGAACTCGCGTACCAGGTAGAAACCCAAGGTTTAGATATACCTAGGCGAATACCAGTAGGATGAACTTTTTGTCCCATTACTTATACTCCTAGCTATCTGAAACCACAACAGTGATGTGGCTTGTACGCTTAAGGATGCGGTCTGCGCGTCCTTTAGCACGTGGCATAATACGTTTCATTGTAGGACCATCGTCCACAAAAATCGTAGTTACACGAAGCTCATCAATGTCAGCACCTTCGTTATGCTCTGCGTTAGCAATAGCAGACTCAAGTACTTTTTTAACTAATACAGCCGCTTTTTTCGGGCTGTACGCCAGGATTTCTAGAGCGCGATCGACAGGTAGTCCGCGGATCTGATCTGCAACTAGACGAGCTTTTTGCGCCGAACCAGAGGCGAATTTATGTTTAGCTAATGCTTGCATTTATCATTCCCCTCTTAGCGTTTCTTCGCTTTCTTATCCGCAGCATGGCCACGGTAAGTGCGAGTTGGTGCAAATTCACCTAGTTTGTGACCGATCATTTCGTCAGAAACGAAAACTGGTACATGCTGGCGACCATTATGGACAGCAATGGTCAATCCGATCATGTTAGGTATGATCATTGAACGACGGCTCCAAGTTTTAATTGGCTTCTTTTCACCGCTTTCCAAAGCTTTCTCTACCTTCTTCAGCAAGTGTAGGTCTATAAAAGGACCCTTCTTGAGAGAGCGTGGCATGGCTATTCCTCAATATTACTTAGTACGACGACGTACTATAAATTTATCCGTACGCTTGTTCTTACGCGTCTTAGCACCTTTAGTAGGCTTACCCCATGGAGACACAGGATGACGACCACCAGATGTACGACCTTCACCACCACCGTGTGGGTGATCAACCGGGTTCATGGCAACACCACGAACTGTCGGACGAATACCACGCCAGCGATTTGCACCTGCTTTACCAAGTGAACGAAGCATATGCTCAGCATTGCCTACTTCACCTAGCGTTGCACGACAATCAGATTGTACTTTACGTACTTCGCCAGAACGAAGACGTAATGTTACGTATTGACCATCACGCGCAAGGATTTGAACGTATGCACCAGCAGAACGTGCGATTTGAGCACCTTTACCTGGTTTTAATTCTACGTTGTGAACAGTCGAACCTACAGGCATGTTACGCATAGGTAATGCATTACCAGGCTTGATTGGTGCATCAACACCAGACTGGATTGCATCGCCAGCTTTTAAGCCTTTAGGTGCGATAATGTAACGACGCTCACCGTCTGCATATAATACAAGAGCGATGTTTGCGCTACGGTTTGGATCATATTCCAAACGCTCAACAGTGGCTGGAATGCCATCTTTAGTACGTTTAAAATCGATTAAACGGTAATGATGCTTATGACCACCACCGATATGACGAACCGTAATACGACCATTGTTATTACGACCACCTGATTTAGAGTTTTTCTCTAATAGTGGTGCGTAAGGTTTACCCTTATGTAAATCTGGGTTAACCACTTTAACTAGGTGACGACGACCCGCAGAAGTTGGTTTACACTTTTGAAGTGCCATAATTCTAACTCCCCTTATTACTCGGCGCCGCCGACAAAGTCTAGCTCGCTACCTTCTTTAAGAGTAACGTAAGCTTTCTTCCAGTCGCTACGACGACCGAAACGCATGCCAGTACGTTTTGTTTTACCCTTAACGTTAAGTGTGCGAACACCCGTTACTTCTACTTCAAAAAGCTTCTCAACTGCTGCTTTAATTTCAGCTTTAGTTGCGTCATTTGTTACTTTAAAAACAATAGTATTGTTTTCTTCAGCAGCAATTGTGCTTTTTTCAGAGATATGTGGAGCAAGGATCACTTTTAAAAGACGTTCTTCACGGATCATGCTAGCGCCTCCTCAAGTTGCTTAACAGCAGCAGCTGTAATAAGTACCTTGTCGAAAGCAATTAAGCTTACAGGATCGATACCAGCTACATCACGCGTGTCAACCTTGTACAGGTTACGTGCCGATAAGAAAAGATTTTCATCTACTTCTTCAGTCACGATAAGAACATCTTTAAGCTCAAGTTCTTTAAGCTTAGAAACTAGTTCTTTAGTCTTTGGTGCTTCAAGACCAAAGCTTTCAACAACGATTAAACGCTCTTGACGAACTAATTCAGATAAGATGCTTTTGATCGCACCGCGGTACATTTTACGGTTTACTTTTTGGCTGTGGTCTTGTGGTTTAGCTGCGAAGCTAACGCCACCTGAACGCCAAATTGGACTACGGATTGTACCAGCACGTGCACGGCCAGTACCTTTTTGAGCCCATGGTTTTTTACCACCACCGCTTACTTCAGAACGTGTCTTCTGAGCACGAGTACCTTGACGAGCACCTGCTGCGTATGCAACAACTACTTGGTGTACTAATGCTTCGTTAAACTCACGTCCAAAAGTAGCTTCAGAAACTTCAAGAGCGCCAGAAGCGTCTTTAATTGCTAATTCCATCACTAAATCTCCAGGACTTATGCTTTAACAGCTGGTTTAACGATAACGTCACCGCCGATAGCGCCAGGTACTGCACCTTTAACTAAAAGCAAGTTACGCTCAGCGTCAACGCGAACTAGTTCTAAGTTTTGAGTCGTTACACGCTCAGCACCCATATGACCGGCCATTTTCTTACCTTTAAACACCTTACCAGGTGATTGGTTTTGACCGATTGAACCAGGAGCACGGTGAGATAGAGAGTTACCGTGAGTAGCGTCTTGCATGCTGAAATTCCAGCGCTTAACACCACCTTGGAAACCTTTACCTTTAGAAGTACCGGTTACGTCAACTTTGTTGATTTCGTTGAATAATTCAACAGTAAGCTCAGCGCCTACTTCAAAATCGCCTTCACCACCATTTAGGCGGAATTCCCACAGACCGCGACCCGCTTCAACACCAGCTTTAGCGAAATGACCCGCTGCTGCTTTGTTTACACGGCTTGCTTTTTTAGTGCCTGCGGTTACTTGAAGCGCGTTATAACCGTCTGTTGCGTCAGATTTGATCTGAGCAATGCGGTTAGGAGTCGCTTCGATAACTGTCACAGGGATAGATACACCATCTTCAGTGAAGATACGTGTCATACCCACTTTACGACCGACTAGACCTAATGCCATTTTCCTATAACCTCTCTAATCTTTCGATTAACCCAGGCTGATTTGAACATCAACACCAGCAGCAAGATCTAAACGCATTAATGCGTCAACAGTCTTGTCAGTTGGTTCTACGATGTCGATCAGACGTTTATGGGTGCGGATCTCGTACTGATCACGCGCATCTTTGTTTACGTGCGGTGAAGTTAGTACAGTAAAACGTTCAAAGCGTGTAGGTAGTGGGATTGGACCACGTACTTGTGCGCCTGTGCGTTTCGCAGTTTCCACGATTTCCGCCGTTGATTGGTCAATCAAACGGTGGTCAAAAGCTTTTAGGCGAATACGAATGCGTTGATTTGACATTCTTAAACCTCAATATAAAGAGCATTTAAAGAGCATAAAAAAACGACCGAAACAATCTTAATAATTAAGATGCCGGTTGTTGATTTATATCTACGATGAGTTCCAAATCGGAACTCCTGTTTATTAGCTTGAAATCCAAGCTTAATTTATCCCTTCAAGTTCCAGAGGAATCTTGAAAGCCTGCGTATTATAGTGATATTGGTGATAAATGCAACAACTAATTGCAAATTAATTACGGGTGTAAGGCTGCCCAAATAACCGCCACTGGTTATTTATAGCTATAATTGAACTGCTCAGCGCCAAATTAGTCTTATGTTTATAATTTAACCGATTACGCAAATTACAGGATTTTATAGATATTATGGTATCCTATGCGCTAATTTTGCTTTTAATACTCTCAATATGGTGAGTCGATGCGTTTATTAAATTATTGTTTGAATTTTCTTACTAGCTGCGTAAGCCGTGTTTTGGTAAAAAGTAAGGTCCTTCCCCAAAGCCCTATAGAGCAATATGACCTTAATCCTGAACACCCTACTTTTTATATAGTACGTTTAAATTCGCGTTTCGATTTAGCCGCGCTTACTAATGTATGTAAAAAGCATGGTTTGCCTAACCCATGCGAATATCAAACATTAGAAAACCAAGAGCTAGCCCGCTTTATTGGTATTAAAAATCCGCCGCCTTTATTTGGCGATACCGCTAAACCGACCGCCGCTTTATCACAGGGTAAGCAAATAGTTGAGCATTTATTAAATAGCGGGCAAAAGAATGTACAAGTGGTGCCGGTAACTATTTTATGGGGGCGCGACCCAGGTAAAGAAAAGCCAGGTATTCGTACCTTAATTACCCACTCTCTTACGCCTAGTTGGTTTAGAAAATTCTTTGTTGTGCTGTTTTCTGGGCGCGATAACTTTATTCGCTTTAGCCAGCCACTCGATTTATCACTTATCGTGAACGAAAAAGCCGACGTAAATGAGCTACCACAAAAACTATTGCGTGTTGCTCGGGTGCACTTTAAACGCCAAAAACTGGCCGCTACGGGCCCTAAAATGCCCTCTCGCGAGCAATTATTTAACTCGCTTTTGGCTTCGCCGACAATAAAAAAAGCGATTCAAGATGAAGCCAAGTCAAAAGGAATAAGCCAAACAGAAGCCCGTCAAAACGCGTTAAAACTACTAGATGAAATTGCTGCTAATTACTCTGAGGCAATGATACGTGTAGGCGACAGAATTTTAACATGGCTGTGGACTAAGCTTTATAACGGTATAGATATAAAATACACCGAGCAAATTCATGAGCTAACAAATAAGGGTCACGAGATAATCTATATGCCGTGTCATCGCAGCCACATGGATTACTTGTTACTTACCTATGCTATATACCATCAAGGTTTGGTGCCGCCGCATATTGCCGCGGGCATTAATCTAAACTTTTTCCCTGCAGGTGGTATTTTTCGCCGCTCAGGGGCGTTTTTTATCCGCCGCTCGTTTGCCGGTAATAAACTTTACTCAGCCGTATTTAAAGAGTATTTAAGCCAGCTATTTATTAAAGGTTACTCAGTTAAGTTTTACACTGAAGGCGGGCGCAGCCGCACTGGCCGATTACTACCGCCAAAAACCGGTATGCTCGCCATGACATTGCAAGCAATGCTACGTGGCATAGACCGCCCGGTTTCTATTGTGCCGGTATACATTGGCTATGAGCATGTAATGGAAATCAATACCTACTTAAAAGAGCTTGCCGGTAAAGATAAAAAAGGCGAGTCCATTTTTGGTATTTTTAAAGCCATTAAAAACCTTAAAAATTATGGCCGTGGTTACTTAAACTTTGGCGACCCTATTTCTATAAACCAATACTTAAACGACAACCAACCTGATTGGCGCGATGCAATACACCCTACCGATGTGCAAAAGCCGCAATGGCTAGGCCCTCAAGTAGCCGCATTGGCCGACCAAGTAATGGTAAAAATTAATAATGCCGCAGCACTTAACGCTGTGAATTTACTGGCTATGATTTTGCTAGTTAACGACAAACACGCGTTAAGTAAGCCTAAGCTATTAGCGCAACTAGATTTTTACTTACGCCTACAACGCGATGCAAGCTATAGCGATAAAGTCACCGCCCCCGATGAAACACCAGAGCAGCTATTAACGCACGCCATTAAGCTTAATAAGTTTGATGTTATTAGCGATGAATTTGGCGAAATTATTGCAATTAACGATAAAGAAAAAACCCTGTTTAACTATTATCGTAATAATATTTTGCACTTATTTGCTGTGCCAAGCCTTATTGCTTTGCACTTATTTAAGCAACACAGTAGTACGGTTGAGCAATGCCAAAAGCTTGTTTCGGCTTTTTACCCTCTGTTTGTAAAAGAATGGTATTTACAACCGCTAGATGAAAACTACATAAGCCGTATTTTGGCTAACTTTAGCGATCAAAACTTAATTGAGCTTGATGGCGATACCATTCATGTTACTAACACGAATGATTCGTTAGCCAAGCTTGAAATGCTAGGAAGGTCGCTTAGCTTTACGTTACAACGTTATGCTATTGTTGTGGGCTTTATTCAAACCAGTAACGGAATTGAAAAAGCCGAACTAGAGCGTGAAAGCCAAGTACTGGCAAACCGTTTAGGCACCTTACACGGCATTAAAACCCCGGAGTTTTTTGATAAAAAAGTACTGGTAAGCTTTATTGATAATTTACGCGGTGAGCTGCTAATTACTGAAGGTGAAAATGGTATTCACGGTAGTACACAACTGTGTGAAATATACATGTACTTAAAAACCTTATTACCTGCGCGTATATGGCAATCGGTTAGCGACATAGTGCAAGATCAATGTAATTAGCGAGTTGCTGTAATTTAAGCTTTAACTAAACACCATTAAAAAAGCCTCAACATTTAACATGTTGAGGCTTTTTTGTACGTTTAGTTATTAAACAGCAACGCTACATAAAGACGCTTACCTCTTGGTAAAACCTTTAGCGAAGCACTGCTAATTTGCGCTTAACAGCCAGTCTAATCAAATTAACGCTGGCGCATCACCCCTTCTTGAATCGTTGATGCGACTAAATTACCTTGGCGGTCAAAAAACTGGCCTCTTACCAAGCCTCGCCCAGAACTAGCACTTGGGCTGTCTATGGTATATAAAATCCAATCGTCCATTCTAAATGGGCGGTGGAACCACATAGCATGGTCAATAGTTGCCACTTGCATATTTGGCTGCATAAACGATACGCCATGGGGCTGTAATGCCGTAGGTAAAAACTCAAAGTCAGAGGCATACGCTAATAAGTAATTATGAATGCGTTGATCGTCGGGCATATCGCCATTGGCTTTAATCCAAATGTGCTTTACGGGCTCAATAACCTCTGGCTTAAACGGGTTATGAAAAGTAACCGGGCGCATTTCAATGGGCATTTCGCGTATAAACTTATTACGGATCACCTCGGGTATGTGGTGGGCGTTTTCTTGATAAAACTCAAGCGACGAGCGAAGCTCCTCTGGTGGCGGTACATTAGGCATGGTTGCTTGATGCGATAAGCCTTCTTCTTCACCCTGAAACGATGCAGTCATATAAAAAATAGGTTTACCGTATTGAATAGCGCTTACTCGGCGGGTGCTAAAGCTTTTACCATCGCGGATGGTTTCTACGTCGTAAACAATCGGTTTTGCGGCGTCGCCGGGGCGTAAAAAGTAAGAGTGTAATGAATGAACAACACGTCCTTTTGGTAGCGTTTCTTTTGCAGCAGACAACGCCTGCCCCATTACTTGACCACCAAATACCGCTCTAAACCCTAGATCTTGGCTTTGCCCACGATATAAACCTTGTTCAATTTCTTCAAGTGACAATAACGATAATAAATCATCTAATACTTGGCTCATTTGCTGTTCTCTCAATCCCCAGATAAGCTAATGATACTATACAATGCAGCTATGTAAATCTAACTAAATGAGTAACGCTATGAATTATTGGCTATTTAAAACTGAGCCCGATGCTTTTTCGATTGATGATTTAAAAACAGCGCCGCAACAAACCACCCTGTGGGAAGGCGTGCGTAATTATCAGGCACGTAACTTTATGCGTGACGATATAAAATTGGGTGACTTAGTATTTATTTACCACTCTAGCTGCAAACAAGTAGGCGTTGTGGGTATAGCCACTGTTACTAAAGAAGCCTACCCCGACCCAACTCAGTTTGATTTAAATAGTGACTATTACGATGCGAAAGCCACGCCCGACAAGCCACGCTGGTTTGTAGTTGAAGTAACCTATAAAAGCCATTTAAACAAACGCGTAAGCTTAAAAGACATTAAAGCAAACGAGGCGATTAACGAATTAGCCCTTAAAAAAGCAGGTCGCCTTTCGGTAATGCCTGTCACACAAAACGACTGGGAGCAAATAATAGCCATGAGCAATTAAGCTCATTAAGCAAATATCAAGCTGTAATAGTAGCTAATCATTAACGGGCTAAAGCTTGGCTATGTTTGACCTCATTTGGCCGTGTTTGATACGATCCCCCGCGAGTTATAATTGGGGGATTAATGAAACTACTGTATTGGTTAGATGAATGGTTAACGCTTTGCCGTGATGAACAACAAACTAAGCTGCCTATGTGTGGCGGCGACCTACTCGGCGATGTGTATGTAAAATACGAATTTGTTGATTTAAATAAGCCCCTGCTTTTTACTTTTTCCCCCGCGGGCACCAACGTTCAAGAACACGACCTAACCGATGATTTTGCCCCTTGGGGCTATCACTTAGCGCAAAAACAAAATGTAAATGTTATTTCGTTCCAACATTTAGGCAAAAGCAATTGGTTTAGAAGCCGTAATTTAATCTTCTTTTTGGAGCAGTTATCAAGCTTACTTACACCGTTTAAGTGCCGCTTAGGCTATGGCCTTAGTCGCGGTGGTTTTGCTGTTGGCGCGTTTGCAAAATTACTTAAATTAGATCAGGTTTTATTTTTTCATCCTGTTAGCACCAAAAACACCGAAACAGTTCCGTGGGACACCCGCTCCAGCACAGAGCTTGCGCAGCAATTTGATTGGCAAAGTGAGTATAACGACCTCGATTTAGGCCATGCTAAGGGGTATATAATTTATGACCCCACCAATAAAATAGACCGCCTACATGCTAAGCGGTACCCACAACTGACTCATTTAAGAGTGTTTGGCATGGGCCACGGTACCCACGCAAGTTACCTCACCAAATTTGGCTTTTACAAACAAGTGGCTGTTGATTTTATACGCCACCAGCAGATTGATATAGCGCAGTTTCGTTTGCAAACCAAAACCTTGCGCTTAAAAGAAGAGTATTATCAAAGCCTAAATAAGGCAAATGCGAGTTCGCCTCATCGCTTGGCATTATTAAGTACAGCACATCAAATTTTAGCAGATGAAAAAGAAGTGCATGTGCAAGAACATCAGGCCAAAATAGATATTCAGCCGTTAATAGATGTCGCACTTAAACATCAAGATGAACACCCAAATGATGCTATTCAATTATTAGAAGTTGCCCAACAAATAGTGCCAGATGACCCGCTGGTTGAGCACAAACTCAAGCAGCTAGAATAGACCTACGACGGTTTATTCTTCTTTCTTTTTTTGTGACCATGCTTGGGCACAATCGTAAAATACATAAAAAGCCCCAGCCACGAAAAAATAATTACGCCTAATAACCAGCCGTTTTTTTCGTGGCCTTGGGTGCGCTTACTATTAACCACTATCACCACGGGTAATATATAAGCGCTTAAAATAATTATTAAAAATACTACTTCATTCATTATTTAACCTAAGCCTTGGTTATTTGGCCAAGCTTTGCCAATCTACTTCATTTGTTAGCACACGCTCAAGGGCAATGTAGTGCAGGATATCGCCCGCATTTACCTTGTAATCGAGTGGCGGATTTAAATCCATATTTTGTGCACTTAAGTTATGCGCCACCCCTAACAAAATAGCATTATAGTCATGCTTAAAATGATGAAATAAAGTGCCAAACTCCATCTCTTCGCATTCACTTGGAATAGCTAGGCTAAACTGCGTGTCGCCGTGCAATGTAGATAATAGCTCTTCTTGTACTCGACTCGAGCCTGGATCTTGCATTGAGCGTACTAAAATCTCAGCCGACTTAGCGCTACTACACTCTACATTTTGGCAGTGCTCAAGCAACATATCGACCTTGGTTTCATCTAAAAAATGCGCGCTAATGTGGCACTCATCTTTAACTAAACGGCTAATACGCAGTGCAGTTGTAAATGTTTGGTCATCATCTTGCCCATCAATAATAACTTTGTCGGCACGGTTAATAGCTACGCGCTCAAGCTCTTCTAAATCGGTAAAACTTGTTAGGCGGGCAAAGTCGACATTTTCGTTAGTTAAAAATGGGTGATCCATTTGCTCAGTCACCGCCAACAAAATACGGCGGTCGGTACGTTTGGTATCGGCCAGGATATAATCAATCATTTTTTTTGTTCGGGTATCGTGCCAACCAAAAATAATAATGTGGTTGTTACTGTGAGCAAAGTTTTTATCACCAGTCATAGCGCGCCTAATTAAGTAAGTCACTGTTTGCCCTGTTTTTCCTAACAGAACGCCAAATAAAGCTAATCCAAACGGAATTTGTATTAAAGCCACAACCCAACGCCCCAGCTCGCTGGTTGGGCTAAAATCGCCGTAACCCACTGTTGAGGTAGTTACTGTGTAGTAGTAAAAAAAGGTCGTAAACGAGGTAAGCGCTTGCTCATTTGCAACAAACAGCAGCCCCCAAGTCACTAACATATGAGCAAGTATTGCAAGCACCACGGCTTGCCAGCTCAGCTGATCGATATGAGCACGAACAAGTAGCGCTAGCCTCTTAAATATTACCGGCATGATACAAAATCTTTGTTAGTAAATTATCTATAAACAGTACGTTACTGTAAGCCATGCTTTTAAGCAACGTTTAAGCCTTTAAGTAAGGCCAGTTACCCTTTTAGGATTAAATTTTGTTCAACCTATAAGATACTCAGGCCCTAAAATATAAGACTAAATGCGGGTTTGCTAATGTGCTAAGAGCATGATTAATTATAATAAGACTAAAAAACACACAGACACATTATGCTTAATAAAATTGCCACACCGTTTACCAAATTAGTAGAGCGCTACTTACCCGATCCCTTTATATTTGTAATATTGCTAAGTATTATTACCTTACTAGGCGCTAGCCTATTTACCCCCTCAACCAGTATTGAAGTTATTAACGCATGGGGGAGTGGTTTTTGGAACCTGCTTAGCTTTGCCATGCAAATGCTGTTGGTGCTGATTACAGGTTACATGCTGGCAAGCACGCCCATTATCAATTCGTTATTAAACAAACTGGCGGCACTTGCTAATTCAGCGCCAAAAGCGATTATTTTAGTCACGCTTATTTCGCTATTAGCCAGCTGGCTTAATTGGGGGTTTGGCTTAGTTATTGGGGCTTTATTTGCCAAAGCAATTGCAAGGCAAACACAGGTCGATTACCGCCTATTAGTTGCCAGTGCTTATTCTGGCTTTGTGGTGTGGCATGGCGGCTTAGCAGGCTCAATTCCGCTTACGATTGCTACCGAAGGGCACTTTTCACAAAATAGCATTGGCATAATTAGTACCGAGCAAACCCTATTTGCTGGTTTTAACATAGCAATATTAATTGGCTTATTTATTATAATGCCGTTGGTTAACCGCTACATGCTACCCAGTGATAAAAACAGCGTGTATGTAGACCCAGCACTTATAAAAGAGCCCCCGCCCGCACATGAAAAAATTACTCGCCCTGCTCAGCATTTAGAACACACAAAGCTGCTTGGCATTTCGATTGGTTTACTTGGCCTTTGCTATTTAGGGTATTACTTTATAGTTGCAGGCGGTAGCCTAAACCTAAACAGCATTATTGCTGTGTTCTTATTTTTAGCCATTACCTTGCACCAAACACCGCATAACTTGCTTAACAGCTTGCAACAAGCAATTCCCAGCGGCGCAGGTATTGTCATTCAATTTCCGTTTTACGCAGGTATTATGGCTGTGATGGTCGACAGCGGTTTAGCGCAGCAAATATCGCGTGGTTTTATAGCTGTTGCTGATGCCGATAGCTTGCCATTTTTTAGCTTTATAAGTGCAGGACTCGTTAATATGTTTGTACCTTCTGGCGGCGGCCAATGGGCAGTACAAGCACCTATAGTTATACCCGCAGCACAAGAGCTGGGCGCCGATATATCACGCGTTGCTATGGCTGTTGCGTGGGGCGATGCGTGGACCAATTTAATTCAACCCTTTTGGGCTTTACCGGTATTAGCCATTGCAGGGTTAAAAGCGAAAGACATTATGGGGTTTTGTGTTGTGCAGTTATTTGTAACGGGGGTATTTATATCGCTAGTGCTTAGCTTTTACTAACCCTTAATAACGCGCAGTATTTAGGTATACTGCGCGTATAGCGATTAGCTTGATAAAATCGTCATCGGCAGGCTCAATATTGGGTTTTCTGAATCTGCAAAGTGCATCATTACTGCCACATGGCCTGCAACTACAATGGCGTACATAGCGGCTGAAAAACCTTGGCCGTATTTATCAAGCGGCAATAAATGCGAGTAATGTCGGCCGCGCCATTCAAATACGATTTCCAGTGCGCCCACAAACAAAAAGAATACCAGTAACATTAAACCAAATGTATAACTAAGCCATAAGCCAAATAACACGCCCAATAAGCACACACTTAAACCGACCCAAGATCGCATTGAAAAACTGATACTTTTTAACACATGTCCGCCATCAAGCGGTAAAATAGGCAAAAGGTTAAACAAATTCAATAAGGCACTGAGTACTGCAACGCCGGCAAATATGTCCATTTCGGTGGCGTAATATAAAACCACACCCAGCACAGAGGTAAACAAACCAAACGCTGGCCCCATGAGGGATATAACTACATCTTGCCAGCGCGTTGTTATTTTATCGTCACTTACAGCCAATCCACCTACAAAGGGGATAAGGTAAATACCCTTGGTCTTTATGCCAAAGTATTTCATGGCTCTAACGTGTCCGTATTCATGTACCACTAAACACGCTATAAGCATTAGTGCAAATTCAATGCTAAATAGCCAAGCATAGCCAGCAACCGATGCACCTGCCAGCGCCACCTTAATTACTTTTGCACTTTTAAATAACTTAAAGCCCAGTGCCGCTAGCCCTAAAAAGCCTTTTTTGGGCTGGCTATTTACCGGCGCAGGCAAAGCTAGTTCAGTAGCAAACACACCATCAACAAATAACGATAAAGACTGCTCATGAACATGTGAGCTATCAATCCCTATTTGCTTATTATCTAAAGTAAATTCGGCGTAATGCTCTTTGGGTGTTGTAAAGCTTATGGCCTGTTGATTATGAAATATTTGTACTATTTTATGCCCAGATACCATTAGCGTTAATGGTTGCTCTGCAAGCATGAGATCGATTTTTATCATGACTAAAACCAGTTAAAACAATGGCGCTAGTATACCGATGAATTTAAAAAACACGAATTGCCTTAAACCATAAGCGCAAAAGCACTTAGAAGATAAAAAATAATATAAAACTAAGCTGACAAAAGGCTGATCAGGCGCTATTTTTACAGTACTAATATATTAAGCAGTTACAAGGATAGAGCATGTCGATTTCGGTACCCAATATTTTAGTTGTGGATGACTCAAAGGCGATTTTAATTGTTATGGAGGCCATTTTAAATGAGCTAGGAGTCTCGAATAAAGTTACAAAATGCCTGAGTGCTCAGCAAGCGCTAACTCACGTAACCGACGATATAAACTTTTACGATATTGTATTTACAGACTTAAACATGCCTGAAATGGATGGTATGGAGTTTATAAGAAAACTAGGCGAGCTTAATTTTACAGGCGCAGTAGTTATAATTTCGGAGATGGATCATAAGGTTATTAACCTAGCTGCCAATTTAGCGCGCCATAGCAATATACATTTAGTTGCAAATTTAGCTAAACCCGTGCAACTTAGCCAAGTAAAAACCGTTTTACAAAAAGCAAAGCACTTAGCAGTACATAACGACCTTTCTCATGCCTCTATTTCAGAAAAAGCATTGCATGAGGCAATCAATTTAAACGAGATAATCCCTTACTATCAGCCAAAAATAAATTCTCAAACCAGTGAAATAGAAAGTATTGAGGTGCTAGCGCGCATCGTTAAAACGCACACTGGCGAAATCATCTCGCCCAATCGGTTTATTTCGTTATCGGAGCAGTCGGGGTTAATTAATCAAATTACTTTTAGCTTATTTGAGCAAGCCACCAGCGATTTAAAAGCTATACGAACAAACATTGCTGCGCACCTAAAACTGGCTTTTAACCTATCTCCCACACAATTAGATGATTTAAGCTGCCCCAACAAGCTGATGCTTATATTGCAGCTCAATGAGCTATCACCTAGTGATATAATTTTAGAGATTACCGAGCAACATGCGCTGTCTAGCCTTTCTCAACTAGAAACCTTAAACAGATTAAGAATGCATGGCTTTGGCATATCATTGGATGACTTTGGTGTTGGCTTTACCAACATGAACCAGATTAAGCGCCTGCCTTTTACTGAAATAAAAATTGACCGTACACTTATTAGTAATATTGAAACAGATCAGTTTTCGCAAGTGGTGGTCAGCTCACTGGTTGATATTGCCAGTCAAGAGCAACTAGCCCTTGTGGCCGAAGGCGTAGAGCGCGCCGAAGAATCGCTCTACTTAAAAAACTACCGCACTAATTTAGCCATGCAAGGATTTTTGTTTACCTGCCCTAAAGCCAAAGACGATTTTATAGAGTGGGCACTAAACTGGGTAAATACGACGGGGGGCACAATTAAACGCTAACCTTCGTCCCCATCGTAATTATTTATTATCTCGGGGCGTGTCGTCATCTTCACTAACTATGTGCTCGCTGCTTGCTAAACGCTGGCGCCAGCGCTGCTTGGCGACCATACGCATATTGGTCGATTGGTCGCGCTCATCAACAATTTCAAGCCCCATAAGGGCTTCTATCATATCCTCTAGGGTTACAATGCCTTGCACATCACCGTATTCATCAACAATTAAACATATGTGAGTACGCTGTTTAAGTAAGGTTTGTAGTAGCGATGACACATTATGCCCTTCGGGTACCGTATGAATAGGCTTAACTAATTTGCTAATTTTATAATCGGTACCTAAGCGGTGATAAGCCAACATAATGTCGTTTTTATGCACAAAGCCAATTATGTCATCGGCGTCTTTATCAAATACTAACACGCGCGAAAATGATGACGAGCCATGCTCGCTCATGTACTGATCGACCGTTAACCCTTTATGCACTTTATACAGCACAGTACGCGGCGTCATTAAGTCGGTTAATTTAGCATGCCTAAAATGTAAAAGGTTGCGGATTATTTCTGACTCACCGGCATGGATTGCCCCAGTTTCGGTGCCTATATCTGCCATGGCTTCTATTTCTTGGCGAATATAAAAAGCCTCATCGTGCTTGGCCCCCATTAAATTAGTAAGCTTTTGAGCAAGCCACACAAATGGTTTTAGCGATATCACTAAAAAGCGTAAAGAATAGGTCACGCTAGGGGTTAAGGCACGCCAATAATTGGCCCCTAAGGTTTTTGGAATAATCTCTGAAAGTACCAATACTAAGAGTGTCATTATGGCAGAGGCAATTCCTACTGCCGCATCTGAAAAAACCACAGCGGCTTGTGCACCCACACCTGCAGCACCGGCAGTATGGGCCACTGTGTTGAGCGTTAGTATTGCAGCAAGCGGTTGATCTACATTATTTTTTAGTTTTTCGAGCTGCTTTGCAAGTTCAGGCTGTTTTTTGCGTAATAGCGCCACATAGCTGGGCGAAATACTTAACAGTACAGCTTCCATTACAGAGCATAAAAAAGAAGTAACGATGGCAGCAACCATGTACACAATCAGTAAAGTCACTTTTTCTCCGATGAGTTGAACATATGGGCATGGTAACAATACATGCTATATTTGGCCAAATAACTATCAATAATAGGCACAAATATGAGAATTAGCTCACCTTGGACCACAAAAAATAAATTACTAAAACAAGCAGCTACCTTTTTTGCTCTTGGCAGCTTGAGCTTAACAGCAATAGCAGCCCCGCTTGATAAATCAAATATCGAGTTTATTGGCCCTTTAGGCGAAAACATGCAAGTTAAGCCATTTCAAACACCACACGGCCAAGTCATTATTAATAACTTATTAGAGCAGTTGCAACGTAATACGCAAAGTGTGTCTGTATTTGGTAAAAAGCATAGCTGGCAGCCGTTTAATAAAGTAAACGCACTTACTTTAGGTGGCCTACAAGCGCTTAAGTTCAATATTGAAACAACCCGCTATAGCCAAGGCACATTAACTATAAAAGGGATAGAGAACGCTCAGTTGTTTATTGATGCCAAGCTTCAAAAAGGCGATAACCACACATACTCTTTATCGTTAACTAATGGCTCTCATAGTGTGATTGTAGTGGCGCAACAAGTGGCTAACTGGAACAACGTTTCTCTCGATTTTGAACCCAAAGCCGACACTGACAACATTACAATTAACACCTCTACAACTAAGCGACTTTCAGCCGAGCAGCTTTTTGATGCCCCCACCATTAGTGGACTTTCTTTAGCGCCCGATGCTAAGCAATACGTTACCAGCACGCGCAGCTATTCAAATAAAACAGCTAACCAAGCAAACGTGGTAACTGAGCTTAAAAATAGCCAAAATCAAACCTTGTATCGTTTTGAAGGCCAGCAACCAAGCAATATGGTATGGAGCCCCAATAATCAATTTTTAGTTTATATGCTAGGGAGTGAGCTAAAACAGCTAAACCGTAAAAACCTCAGCATTAAAACATTGGCCAGAGAACTTGAAGGCGCAAGTAACTTTAATTTTTATGATAATAACAGCCTTATTTTTAGCTGGTCTAAAACCCCCGAAGACAACAACAGCTTAACTAAGCACTACAAAGGCCTTCAAGATAGATGGTCATACGCACGCAACGTAAGTCAGCTCTATATGTTAGACACCCACAGCGGTTTAACCAAAGCGCTTAGCCAAGGCCCTATTTCGCATAGCTTTGAAGATGCAAACACTAATCGTGGCAAAGTATTAATGAGCCGCCAAGTTATGGTTATGCAAGCCACCACCCACCCAGAAACTGAACTGGTGGAACTTGACTTACAATCGAATAAAATAACGTCTTTTGGTAAATTTAAAACCTTTAACCATGCAAAGTACGCCAACAAAGATGTGTACGTTGTTGCTGGCCCAGATTTTAAAAATGGCGCAGGCCGTGCCCTTCCAAAAGGGATGTTAGCTAATAATTACGACGGCCAATTGTACTTACTTAGCGATAACGGTAAGAATGTAAAAGCGCTTAGTAAGCAGTTTGACCCCGCTATAGGTGAATTACATGTACTTGATAATGGCGATGCGCTTATAAAAGTAACCGAGCAAGATACCCAACCTTTGTATTTATATGACTTAAGCAAACAGCGCTTTAAAAAACTTAATACGGGTTTAGATATCGTTGAGCAATTTAGCTACTCGCACGAGAGAAACCCGCAAGTGCTACTAAGCGGTACCACAGCATCCACCCCTCAGCAGCTTAAACGCTTAAATATAAGTAAAAATAAAACAGACCTAATCTGGGACTCTAAGCCGCTTGCCTACGCTAATACACAAATACCGACTCTGGAAGAGTTTAACTTTACAAACAAAGACGGCGTAGAAATTACAGGGCGTGTGTACTTACCTACTAACCTAGATAAAACTAAAAAACACCCTGCACTTGTCTATTACTACGGTGGCACCTCACCGGTTACCCGTGGTTTTACAGGGCGCTACCCATTTAACTTATGGGCAGCAAATGGCTATGTTGTTTATGTATTACAGCCAACAGGGGCAACTGGTTTTGGGCAAACATTTTCTGCTCAGCACGTTAACGCCTGGGGCGATTATACCGCTAGCGATATAATGCAAGGTACGCAGGCCTTTTTAAAAAAATACGATTTTGTTGATAGCAAAAAAGTGGGTAATTTAGGCGCCTCATACGGAGGCTTCATGACCATGCTACTTGCCACCAAAACAGACATGTTTAGTGCATCTATTGCGCATGCGGGTATATCAAACTTAACCTCGTATTGGGGCGAAGGTTGGTGGGGGTATTTATACTCAGGCGAAGCATCAAAAAATAGCTTTCCGTGGAATAACGCTTCACTTTATAGCGATCACAGCCCTGTATTTCATGCCGATAAAGTAACGACCCCTTTACTACTGTTACACGGCGATAGCGATACCAATGTACCTGTTGGCGAAAGCTTAACCATGTATACCGCCTTAAAGCTTTTAAATAAAGACGTAGAACTTATTGAATATAAAGGCGCCGACCATCAAATTTTTGCTCGTGATAAACGCTTTGATTGGTGGAACACCATGCTTGCTTATTTTGATAAACAACTAAAAGGCGAACCACAGTGGTGGGACGCAATGTATTCAGATAATTAACACAGCGCTCAGCACATTTTTAGCTAAATGTGCTGAGCTTACTCACATAAACAGTAACCTTAGGTAAGCCGCCTTTTATATCTGAAACATAAAGTTACCGAAAAGTTACACCGCCCCCTTCTCAGCATTTAACGATTGGTGCTACCATACAGAGCTATAAATATACAAAAATAAGTCCTATGGCAATTAACGTTTTATTGGTTGAAGACGACGAGCTACTCGTTAAGCGCATCCAAAATCACTTTACAGACACCGAATTTTCGATAGAAATAGACCCCACAGGTGCCGATGCCCTAAACATAGTTAGGCAACGCGTAAACCTGCGCAGTGCTATTTCTCTTGCCATTATTGATATTGTATTACCCAAGCGAGATGGGTTGCAGCTTGCCAAAGAGCTCAACACTTTGACCGATATTGGCGTGATTGTTTTATCTAGCCGCGACTCTCAAGCCGATCGTATTGCAGGGCTTGCACAAGGTGCTGATGACTATATTTGTAAGCCTGTTGATTTATTAGAACTTGAGCTGCGCATGCGCGCACTTTATAAACGTATTGCAATTAATCAAGACGATGATGAAAGCGAAGAGTTTATAGAATACGCCGACTTTAAGCTCCACCCCGATAACCGCACATTAATTACCTCATCAGGTATTGAATCGCGCTTAACCGAAGCCGAGCACAAAGTGCTAATTTGTTTAATTAGCAACGCAGGCAAAGCAACCTCGCGAGAAAAAATATCAGAAGAAATAGGCCAACCAGATTGGAGCCCAAATGACCGTACTGTGGATGTTTTAATTGGCCGTTTGCGTAAAAAACTATACGATGAAAAAGACCAAAAACGCATTGTAACCGTGCGCGGCAAAGGTTACATGCTCTCAATTTAGCGCATTAAAATTTTAAACACAGAAAAACGCAGCAAGCACCGAGCTTAGCACCTTAAAATAATTAAACATTATTGCGGTTCAGTATTATTTCCAGCAGCGTTTAGTTTATTTAGTTAACTGCGCTAGTAACCGCTCAAAAGCGCGATAATTTAGCGCCTCTTTTAGCTCTTCTAAACTAATATACTCTGCACCTTTTAAGTCACTAATAGTACGCGCCACTTTAATAACCCTATGGTACGAGCGCGGCGATAACGACAGCTTTTCGCTAGCGCGTGCTAAAAACTGCAACTCAGCCGGAGCTAAAGTGCAATGTATATTCATTTCTTTATTATTTAATCGTGCATTAACCTTACCTTGGCGCTTTAGCTGTGCACTGTAGGCCGCTTCTACTCGGGCTCTTACTTGGGCGCTGGTTTCTTCAGGCTCAGTACTTTGTAGCTCAACACTTGTTAGTCGCGGCAGCTCTATTTGTAAATCGATACGGTCTATAAACGGGCCTGATACGCGCGATAAATAGCGCATCACTTGGTCAGGTGTTGCTCGCTTATCATTATGACACCCGGTAGGGCTTGGGTTTAGTGCGGCTATAAGCTGAAACTGCGCCGGAAACTCCATTTGCCTTGCTGCCCGCGAAATAACCACCGAGCCGGTTTCCATGGGTTCACGCAGCGAATCAAGTACCTTACGTTCAAATTCCGGAAGCTCGTCCAAAAACAACACCCCGTTATGCGCAAGTGAAATTTCACCCGGTTTAGGGTTTGAAGAGCCACCAACTAAAGCGACTGCCGAGCAAGTGTGGTGTGGGTTTCGAAAAGGCCGTTGGCGCCAATTATTTAGATCAATTGATTGGCCAATAATAGAATACAGTGCAGCCGTTGATATTGCCTCATCGTCAGACATGGTTGGCATTATCGTCGCCATACGCTGCGCTAGCATAGATTTACCCGTACCAGGCGGACCTAAAAAAAGTAGGTTATGGCCTCCAGCGGCGGCTATTTCTAGCACTCGCTTAGCACCGGGTTGGCCTTTAACATCACTTAAATCAAGTAAAAAGTCAGGAGACTGGGCGCAATCTGGGTATTCAATATTTAAAGGTAGCGGCTGCTGATTTAATAAATCCCCCCATACTTCTTGTAATGAGTTAACCGCTTTACGCTTAACGCCGTTCACCAAACTTGCGAGGCTATCGTTGGTAAAAGGTAAAAAACAGCAACGGTTTTGCTCTTTTGCAGCAAGTACAGAGGGCAAAATGGCATTAACTCCCCGCACTTCACCATTAAGGGCAAGCTCACCGTAAAATTCATATTTATGTATATCTGGACACACTACCTGCCCCGAGGCCACTAAAATACCTACGGCAATGGCTAAGTCGAAGCGCCCGCCATCTTTAGGTAAATCGGCAGGAGCTAAATTTACGGTAATACGTTGATCAGGAAAACCAAATTGAGAGTTTTCTAGGGCGCTACGCACCCTGTCTTTTGATTCTTTAACTGAGGCCTCTGGCAGCCCAACAATATTAAATGCCGGTAAACCATTACCTAGGTGTACTTCTACAATAACCTCGGGGGCGTTTATACCCACTTGGGCACGAGAATAAATGCGAGCTAGCGACATTCCTTATCCTAATTAATGGTTTAATTAATTAGTTTAGTCAGAATATTTAAAAACGTGTACTGTGATTTGCCATTTAATAGCCGCAATACGAAGCAATAAGGTGGTTAGCATTGCCATTACCATGGCAAGTTCGGTCGCGAACGAAAAATGAATTCCCAGCGTATAAACTACACCGCCAGCAATACAGGTAATAGCGTATAACTCGCCTTTTAGCAGCATAGGAATTTCGCGAGCAAGCACATCACGGAGCATGCCCCCAAAGCAACCGGTAATTACACCCATAATAATCGCGGTCATATTTGGCATACCGGCTAGTAAGGCTTTTTGGGTGCCCATTACCGCAAAAAATGCTAAACCAAATGCATCGGCAATTTGTAATGTATAGTGCGGAATCGACTTTTGCTTGTTAATAAGCCGCGTAGTAATAAATACCGCGGCTAAAATAGCATAAAAAAAACTTTGATCGTGTAACCAAAATACCGGAACATCTAATATGAGATCGCGAACCGTACCGCCCCCAATCGCTGTTACCGCTGCTAATACTACAACACCAAAACCATCCATTTTCTTTTCGTGTGCGACCAAAGTGCCTGTAACAGCAAACACAGCAATGCCGATTAAATCAAACCAGTGATAAAGTTCAGTCATGTGGAACAACCCAAAATTATTTGTGCCGTTTTAACACAAACTATACAAAGTTTTAAGTAATAACGTATTTTTAGAGAAGTTTATAATATTTATAGATATTGCTTGGGGGTATAAATTTAAGAGTGCTTTATAGGGAAAAAAATATAAATTTTAGGCATAAAAAAACACGCCTTAAGCGTGTCGTTTCATTT
>NZ_PNDP01000070.1:0-15451 GCF_005886415.1 Pseudoalteromonas sp. S327
ATATGAACCTGCGACCCCTTGGACCCAAACCAAGTGCGCTACCAAACTGCGCTAATCGCCGATACTCGAAGTAAATTGGGGTGACTGATGGGGCTCGAACCCACGACAACCGGAATCACAATCCGGGGCTCTACCAACTGAGCTACAATCACCACGGTATTTACTTTGTTTTCAAATGGCGCACCCGGAAGGATTCGAACCTTCGACCAACGCCTTAGAAGGGCGTTGCTCTATCCAGCTGAGCTACGGGCGCATCGAAAACTTCATAGTTTGCCTGTAAGCTATTCTATTATAAAAATAAAAGAAGTGGTCGGCGATGCAGGATTTGAACCTGCGACCCCTTGGACCCAAACCAAGTGCGCTACCAAACTGCGCTAATCGCCGATGCTTACGATTGCCTGCGAGTGACCTCGTTGACAACGGGGTGCATAATAGTGATTTGCCTGGGAGAGGTCAAACGTTTTTTGCATAAAATAAATCAATCGGTCATTTTTAGTTCATAATGGTTAAATATTGCAAAACTAAGCTGAAATTTAGACGCTTTTTTTGAAAACACCGGTTTATAACCTAAAAGCAACTTGGCGCTTCGGGCCTTTTCTGCGAAAATAGCCTGCATATTAAAAAAGCATTAATAAAATTAATTTTTTGCATACACCCCTCTTTATATGCAAATGCTTTTAAAATATAAGTATCGAAGTTTATTTAACCCCAATTAAAGGTCCCCCATGACGGCAAACATCATTGATGGTAAGGCAATCGCAAAACAAGTACGTAGTGCAGTGGCTGAGCGCGTAAGCGAACGCGTTGCAAACGGTTTACGTGCACCCGGTTTAGCAGTAGTACTGGTAGGGCTTGACCCTGCAAGCCAAGTTTACGTTGGCTCTAAGCGTAAAGCGTGTGAAGAAGTAGGATTTATTTCAAAGTCATTTGATTTACCTGCGCAAACCAGCGAAGAAGAACTACTAGCATTAATTGATGAGCTAAATAACGATGGCGAAGTAGATGGTATTTTGGTGCAACTACCGCTACCTGAAGGCCTAGATGCAGAAAAGATTTTAGAACGTATTACACCACATAAAGATGTAGACGGTTTTCACCCTTACAATATTGGCCGCTTAGCGCAACGTATGCCGGCGCTGCGCCCATGTACACCCAAAGGGATTATTACCTTATTAGATTCAACGGGCGTGCGTTACAAAGGGATGCATGCGGTAGTTGTTGGTGCCTCTAATATTGTTGGCCGTCCTATGTCGCTTGAGTTATTACTTGCCGGTTGTACTACAACGGTATGTCACAAATTTACACAAGACTTAGAAACCCATGTGCGCCGCGCAGACTTATTAGTAGTGGCCGTAGGTAAACCTGAATTTATACCTGGTGAGTGGGTAAAAGAAGGTGCGATTGTGATTGATGTAGGTATTAACCGTTTAGATACAGGCAAGTTAGTGGGCGATGTTCAGTACAGTGTTGCAGAGCAAAAAGCTGATTTTATTACTCCTGTACCGGGTGGCGTTGGCCCAATGACTGTAGCAAGTTTAATTGAAAATACCCTCGAAGCATGTGAAAAATACCACAGTTAATTTAATGCCTTAGCATTAAAAAAGGGTTGCCAACTGGCAACCCTTTTTAGTTTAAAAGCTACTTTAACGCATTTACGCTTTACGCCACGTTGTTTTACCTGCTGAGTCTTCAAGCACAACACCGAGTGCATTTAGTGCATCACGTGCTTCATCAGCAGCAGCCCAATCTTTGTTTGCGCGCGCTTCATTACGTTTTACAATCAGCGCTTCGATAGTGGCCACTTCATCATCATCTTGCCCGCCTTGCAAAAACGATTCAGGTGCTTGCTGGGCAACACCAAGTACTTCGCCTATGCTGCGTAGCACAAATGCTAACTGCCCTGCTTGCTGTGTATCGGTGTCTTTAACACGGTTTAGCTCTTTAGCCAATTCAAATAACACCGGTAACGCCTCTGGTGTATTAAAATCATCATTCATGGCTTTTCTAAATTTAGCCACGTACTCATTGTTTTCAATATCGCACGTAATTGGCTCAACACCACGAAGTGCTGTGTAAATACGTTCAAGCGATGAACGTGCTTGATCTAAATTTTCTTGCGAGTAATTTAGCTGGCTACGGTAATGCCCTGATATTAAAAAGTAACGAACTGATTCAGCGTCATATGTTTTTAATACCTCACGCACAGTAAAAAAGTTGTCTAATGATTTAGACATTTTTTCTTTATTTACTTGTACCATGCCTGTATGGATCCACGTATTTACATACTTGCCATTGTTTGCACAGCATGATTGCGCAATTTCGTTTTCGTGATGCGGAAACTGTAAATCAGAGCCGCCACCGTGAATATCAAAATGCTCACCTAAATGCTTTGAGCTCATTGCTGAACATTCTATATGCCAACCCGGACGCCCTTCTCCCCACGGAGATGACCAAGAAGGCTCGCCTGCTTTTGCTTTTTTCCACAATACAAAATCAAGCGGATCGTCTTTATCTTGTGCAACCTCTACGCGAGAGCCTGCTTGGAGCATACTTAAATCTTGTTGCGATAGTGCGCCGTACTGCTCAAACGTAGAAACATCAAAAAGCACGTCGCCGTCGTTTGCTACGTATGCATGGCCCTTTGCAATTAAGCGCTCAACCATTTCGATAATTTCATCCATATGGTTTGTAACCGTAGGTTCAATATCTGGGCGCAGCATGTTTAGGCTATCAAAGTCTTCGTGCATGGCTTGGGTCATACGCAAAGTTAGGTCATTAATTGACTCGCCATTTTCGTTTGCGCGTTTGATTATTTTGTCATCTACGTCGGTAATATTACGTACGTATTTTAAGTCGTAACCAAGGTGGCGAAGGTAGCGGACAATAACATCAAACCCGACAAATGTACGCGCATGACCGATATGACAAAAATCATAAATGGTGATACCACACACATACATGTCGATTTTGCCTTCGACCATAGGTTTAAACTGCTCTTTTTGTCGCGTGAGTGTGTTGTATATTTGTACCATTTACTTTTAGTCCTTGACTGTTTGCTGAGTTGGCTATGTTAACACTTGAAAAGCCCCCGCTCTAGCGCTTTTTATACCCAAACCACCTCAATGCGCGTGTTTAAGCTGGAATTAAAACCAATTTAGGCAAGGCCTTGATTGTATGTAATAGAGGTTCTGTTGTTAAAATTAATAACACTGTAAAAATCAGTTTTAAACCACCCTGTTTATTGCTTAATAGGCTCTTGCTCTGTGCGTGGTTATATATTGAAAAAAATACCACAACGGCAAAATACCGCCTCGATATTAACCCCCTGTAAAACGCACAAGTATATACCTTGGGCAGCTTTGGATATATTGAACAAGCACTTTGTTTATCTTAGTTAACTAAGATAAAATAGCGCGACTAATTAAACCAGATATAGGAAACCACATGGTTGTTCTACACACTAATTTTGGTGACATCACCATTAAAATGTTTGAGCAAGAAGCTCCAAACACAGTTAAAAACTTTTTAGAGTACGCAAACTCAGGTTTTTACAACGGCACTATTTTTCACCGCGTAATTGACGGCTTTATGGTGCAAGGCGGTGGATTTGTACCTGGTATGGAACAAAAAGACGTTAACGACCCAATTCAAAACGAAGCAAATAATGGCCTATCTAATAAAGTAGGTACATTAGCAATGGCGCGTACGCCTGATCCACATTCAGCAACAGCCCAATTTTTTATTAACGTTAACGACAACGACTTTTTAAACCACAGCAGCGAAACTTCGCAAGGCTGGGGTTACTGTGTATTTGCTGAAGTAGTTGAAGGCATGGACGTAGTAAATAAAATTAAAGGTGTAGCAACAGGCAGCGCTGGTTTTCACCAAGACGTACCGCTTGAAAATGTAATCATCGAAAACGTTACTGTAAGCTAAACGTTTACTCATACACTGAGTAATTAAGCGGGCATGGTACATTATGTATGCGCCCGCTTTTATTTAACCTAACTAGATGCCTCTATGACTTCTCAAACCTACTTTATTGCAGACTTACACCTAAGTGAAAACCGCCCAGATATTAGCGAGGCTTTTTATCGCTTTATAAATACACACATTATTGGTAAGCCCGTAGATGCACTGTATATTTTAGGTGATTTTTTTGAAGTATGGGTTGGGGATGACTACGTAACAGAATTGGCTAGTGAGGTTGCAAAGCATTTAAAAGCCGTTAAAGATGGCGGTACACCAGTGTACTTTATACACGGTAATCGCGATTTTATTATGCGTGAGCAATACGCTAAACGCGCAGGTATGGTATTGCTAAACGAGCAAACGGTTATAGATTTATATGGCACTCCCACTGTTATTTTGCACGGTGATGAAATGTGTACTCAAGATATTGAGTATCAAAAGTTTCGTAAAAAAAGTCGCGGTTGGTGGTGGCCTAAATTAATGTTAGCAATGCCACTATGGTACAGAAAAAAAATTGCTCGCAATGCCAGAGAAAAAAGCAAATTAAGCCAAGCCGACAAACCCATAGAAATTTTAGACGTAGTAGATGACGCCGTACTAGCGATGTTTGCCAAGTATAATGTAAGCAACATGATACACGGCCACACCCACCGCCCTAACGTACACACTTACACTGTAGGTAAGCAAACACTAACACGCACTGTGCTTGGTGATTGGTATACTCAAGGCTCATATTTAGTGGTTACTCCACAAGGTCAAAAACTCATTAATACGCCCTTCGCATAATCTCAAATCCTGACTATTATTTAAGTACTTTTTGGTAATAGGATAAGGATATATGTATAAAGCTATTTATTGTTTGGTGCTTTGTTGCATTTTTTCCAAAGGGTACGCCTCAGAAAATTGGCAGCTTGTCGCCGAAAACTCCCCACCCTATATTGGTGAGCGCTTAATTGATAACGGCTGGGTTACTGCCTTAACTAAAGCGGCCTTAGCTAATCAAAATATTAATAACGACATCGAGTTTACCAGCTGGAACAGAGCGCTGGAGCTTACCAAAATAAATAAAAAAGATGCAATTTTAGGCGCTTTTTATACAAAGTCGCGTACTGATCTTTTTTATTATTCGCGCCCACTTGCTAACGTATACGTTGGACTATTTAAGCTCAAAGACAGACAAATAAACTATGACGGCAGTATGGACTCTTTACAGCCATACAGTATTTGTAAAGGCGTTGGCTACGCAGTAAGTGAAGTTTTTTCTGAAAGTAATGGACTGGCCGTAACCTCAACTCGCGGGTTAATTAACAGTTTATATATGCTTCAAAAAGGACGAATAGACTTAGTAGCAGGCACTAAAGAAGTGGGTGAATACTGGTTAAAAAACACCGAAAAGCTTAATGAACCCGGCGCGCCACAAGTTGAATATATTTCGCCCGATTTAGAGCATCATCAACTGCATGTTATGTTTCCAAAGTCTGACCCTGATGCAAAACAAAAAAGAGACGCGCTTGAACAAGGCTTTTCTACTATTTTATACAATGGCACCGCAAAAGAGCTATTAGTAAAACATGGCTTTTCTCAAAGCACGGCGCTTGAGCTCATAGACTTTATAGAAAGAAGTAGCACACCTAACTAACCGGTGTGCTTGAAGAGCTAAATAACACTGCTTTAATTAGTAACTAGTGCAGGAGCGCCACTGTGAAATTTAAAGTCTTCATCAGGGCTAGTGATCAAATCAGCCTCAATTTTACCAAAAAAGTCGACTCGCTCAGTAATATCAAAATCAGCAATTTCTTGTGCCAGTGTTAAGTAATCTTGATAATGGCGCGCCTCAGAGCGAAGCAATGAAATATAAAAATCGCCTAAGCGTTTATCAACATGTGGAGCAAGTGCAGCAAAACGCTCACATGAGCGAGCCTCAATATAAGCACCTACAATTAGTTTATCGACTAATGCATTAGGCTCAAACGTTTTAACGTTACGTAGCATCCCTTTAGCGTAACGACACGGTGTAATACTGCGGTACTCTACTCCATACTCGTCCATTATTTCGAGCACTTGATAAAAGTGATGTAATTCTTCTTTTATTAGCATCACCATTTTATCTATTAAATCTTGCCCGTAAGGTGAGTTAGACTTTGGGATAATAGATTTTGTAAGTTTATTTTTAGCCGCTAAATCACGCCAATTACCTTCGCGTTTATAAATAAGTGTTTCAAAGGGCTTTAGCCATTCAAGTAATGCATCGCTGCTGTCTTTATCTACCGCGTACTTACGAATTAAAAACATTGCACTTTGCGCTGCTTTTAACTCACAAATTAAGTGATCGATTAAAATAATCGATAAATTTTCTTTTTTTACTGCCTCAATAACCCATTCATTTGGGGTTTCACACAATAAAAAATTATTAATAGGGGCTAAAAGTTCGCTATGTGGCACAGGGCTGCTCGTTACTTCAAATAATAAAAAGCCATTTTAACACGAAAAATAACGAAGAATAAAACGAGCTAAAACAACCTCTTTAAAATGTTAATAAGCAGTTAACTTGACTTTGTATATGAACTAAACCATAAATATAGGTACTGTATAAAAAACAAACTAACTAAAACTAAATTATAACCAACAGTAATACGTTCCTTTTATGGAGTACCGCTATGATACTGAACCACCTGTGGGGCATTTATGCCCACCCACTCGAAGAATGGCAAACAATAGATAACCGCCACGAAAGCCTGACTTATAGCCTGTCGCATATTTTACTTATTGCATTATTTCCATCGATTATGGGGTATTACTCATCGGTGTATTTAGGCTGGAGTATTGGTGCGGGCAACCCAGTATTTTTAACGCATGAAAGCGCACTGCTAATTGCCGTGGCTATGTATGGTGCGTTAATAGCCGGTGTGTTTGCACTGGCCTATTTAGCCCATTGGATGGCCGTTACATTTGGTGCTAAACCTACCTTTACACAAACGCTTGAACTTGCCGCTTATACTGCTACACCCGTGTTTATGTCGGCCTTAGCCGCTTTTTTACCTGAGCTGTGGTTTGTTGTTTGCGTAGGTATGATTGCCCTAGCCTACTCGGTGTACTTGCTTTATACAGGCGTGCCAATACTAATGCATATTCCACAAGAGCGCGGCTTTATTTATGCCAGCTCTGTTGTTACCTGCGGGCTAATTTTATTGGTAATAATTTTAGCTGTAACCGCAATACTTTGGACTAACGGCATTGTGAGTCCAATGTTTACCTAATCAACCACGTTGTTTGATATGAAGTGTTCCCTTTCTTTCCTTCGCAAAAAAGGAGCTAATTAGCTCCTTTTTTTATGTCTGATTATGTTTAATCACACATTAATCAGCTTCGTTGGCATCTTGATTGTGTATTTCAAGGCCTGATGACATGGCGTTTTCGCGGTTACTTTTAGCCGAGTCGTTACGCAATTGATCAATATGGTTTAAGTAATCTTGATCGATATCACCGGTAATGTATTGCCCATCAAATACAGAGGTTTCAAACTTAGTAATTTCTGGGTTTTCTTGGCTTACAGCGGCAATTAAATCGTTTAGCGATTGAAAAATTAAGCCATCAGCACTGATGCTTTGGTTAATGTCTTCAACTTCGCGGCCATGCGCAATAAGCTCTGCGGCAGATGGCATATCAATACCATACACATTAGGAAAACGAATTTCTGGTGCTGCTGAGGCAAAATACACATTTTTTGCTCCGGCTTCACGGGCCATTTCTACAATTTGTGCCGAGGTTGTACCGCGTACAATTGAATCATCAACCAGTAAAACGTTTTTACCTTTAAACTCACGGTCAATCGCATTTAGCTTTTGACGCACTGACTTTTTACGCATTTCTTGGCCAGGCATGATAAATGTACGACCAATATAACGGTTTTTAACAAAGCCTTGGCGGTAAGGTAAATCAAGCATACGGGCAATTTCTAACGCCACATCGCATGAGGTTTCAGGAATTGGGATAACAACATCAATGTCTTTATCGCTCCACTCACGCGCAATTTTTTCACCCAGTTTAGTACCCATGTTTACACGCGTTGCGTAAACCGACATACGATCGATGGTTGAATCAGGGCGAGCAAAATAAACAAACTCAAAAATACACGGCGCATAAGAGGCTTTTTCAGCACAACTTTGTGAATGAAATTGGCCATCTTCAGTTACGTAAATCGCTTCACCTGGTGCAACGTCACGCACAAATTCAAAGCCGTCTGGCTTTAATGCTACGCTTTCTGAGGCAAACATGTACTCAGTGCCTTTAGGGGTTTCACGCTTACCAAATACCAAAGGACGGATACCATTAGGGTCACGAAATGCTAAAACACCGTGGCCAATAATCATCGCAATAGCGGCGTAGCCACCGGTTACTTTGTTGTTTACTTCGGTCACTGCAGTGAAGATGTCTTCAGCGTCTAAATGTAATTTGTCAGACTTACTTAGCTCATGTGCCATGATATTAAGTAGTATTTCTGAGTCAGACGTTGTATTAACGTGACGACGCGCTTCTGAGAACAGTTGCTGCTTTAGAGTTTCAGCATTGGTTAAATTACCATTGTGCGCAAGCGCAATACCAAATGGTGAATTAACGTAAAACGGCTGCGCTTCAGATGAACTTGACGAGCCAGCAGTAGGGTAACGTACGTGGCCAATACCAATTGTGCCTTGTAGTCGTTTCATATGGCGGGTGTGAAACACATCCTTTACTAGGCCATTTGCTTTGCGCAAGCTAAACGTATTGTTTTCAATGGTAATGATGCCCGCGGCATCTTGACCTCGGTGCTGCAAAACAGTTAAGCCATCATAAATCGCCTGATTAACAGGAGATGTTCCGACTATCCCAACGATACCACACATGTAATTTATCCTCGCCGATTAACGGTTTACTGAATTTAAAAAGCTCGAGTTGTTTTCTAGGTACGAAAAGAACCATTCAACAACAAAGCCAAATTCTGGAATCAAAATAGAATTGCCCCACCAGTGCGTGTTTGGTGCACCAGTAAAAGCATCAAGAAAGAAGAGTAACGCGCTCACGACCAACACGCCTCGTAACGCACCAAAAACAATGCCGAAGACACGATCGGTGCCAGATAAACCAGTACGTTGTACAAGCTCACCTAAAATGTAGTTTAGTAAACCGCCTAACAGTAGCGTCGCAAAGAAGAGTATGGCAATGGCCGCCGCATTTCTTAAAAGGGGTTCAGAAATACTTGTTAGGAAGGAAGCTAAATATTGGTAAAACAAACTAGAGATGATAAAAGCGCAAGCCCATACTGCTAATGACATAGCTTCTTTAACAAAGCCGCGTATTAAACCGATGATGGTAGACAGTGCAATGATGCCAAGAATGGCGTAATCAACCCAGATCATATTAACCAATTAGTCGCTATTTTGGGGCGCATTCTATACCCAAACCTCGTTAATATGCAAGTTAAAGCGGGAGATAACCAGCAACTAGCACGTACAAAAACTTATCACTTTAACGGCTATTTTTAGCCCTTAAATACAAAAAAAGCCTTACTATAGTAAGGCCTTTTAAAATCAATTAGAGACACTGTATTGGGTGACTTTACCGTTTAACTTGGTAAGCGCTTTAAGCTCGGGTAACTTTTTGGTCAGCTCCCCCTTATCAAGCGAGGGCCCAACAAACACTTTAGTCAATGTGCCGTTTGGCGTTTTAATTGGTTTTGTAAACGTTTTAAAGCCTTTCGCTTTAAGCTTAGCTTGTAAGGCCTTAACATTAGCCGCATGGGAAAAACTACCTAGCTGAATTACATAGGCCATATCAGTGAGGTTTTCTTCACTTTTACGTGGTGCAATAGGTTTTGCTTTTACCGGCTCTGGCGCTTTCGCTACAGGCTCTGGCGCAGTTTGAGGCTCTATGCTTGCTTCGACTATTTCAGGCTCTGCTGCGTATTGGCTTTGTTTGCTTGTTAGCACATCGTCATCGGCAGCTATGTCTTCAATTTGCTCTTGTTTTAAAGGCTCAGCCTGCGCTACTTTTTCATCTATAGACTCTTGAAGGTCAATAGTTTTAAACTCAGAGCGTTCAGGGATAGCTTTAAAGCCCTCTTTGTAGTGGACCTTTTCGCCATCGAGTATATTAGGAATAAACACAATTGCTGCGATCACCACAATACTGGTTCCGACTAAACGATTTATAAAACCTGAGTTCACCGACTTTCTCTCTATTTTTTAAAGTAGTTTATAGCATCTGCAACAGTAAAAAATGACCCAAACACAATTAAAAGCGTATCACTTTGCTGTGTAGGCATAATTACATTAAGTGCTTCGTGCACACTATTATAGCGTTCATGCGTGCCTGTATGAGGTATAGTTTGCAACGCCGCGGCCATATTTTCAACGTTATCGCCACGAGGTATATGCAAGCTAGTAAGAGACCAGTGATCAATTACATGGCTTACCTCTTTAAGTACACCCGCTTTATCTTTATCAGCAAGCATAGCGACTAATGCATGAATTTTAAAGCCTTTATCTTTATAGCTTGCAAGCTTTAGTGCTAAATAACGAGCAGATTCGGGGTTGTGAGCTACATCGGTAAACACTAAAGGTGCAGTGCTTAATTGCTCAAAGCGCCCCTCAACAACTAAGTTAGCTAAACAATGCTTAATTACCTCATCACTTGGCAATAAATTTAGCACAGCTAGGGTTGTTAAGGCCGTTGCTGCATTTTGTGCAGGGATAGCTGGCTTATCTAACAGCAAATTATAATTTTTATATTGCCATGTAAAATGCGCTTCGTGCTCTTTGAATATAAAATCAGTACCGGATATAACCATGCCTGCTTTAATCTCAGCACCGTAATCGGTCATTGTATGTGGTATGTTTAAATCACCAATAATAGCCGGCGTGTTTTGACGAAATATACCTGCTTTATCATAAGCAACTAACTCTCGTGTATCGCCTAGGTATTCTTTATGATCTAAATCTATGGTGGTGATCACGCTTGCATAAGGTGTAACAATATTGGTGGCATCAAAGCGCCCGCCCAAACCAACCTCAAGCAGCACATAATCAACCTCAAAGCGTTTAAAAATAGCCAGCGCACCTAGGGTGCCATATTCGAAATACGTAAGCGCCGTGCTAGCGCGACCTTGCTCTAGCGTGTTAAAGGCATCCACATGGTATTGATCATCAAGCTCTTGGCCATTTATGCGCACACGCTCGTTGTATCTAATTAAATGAGGAGAGGCATACGTACCTACGCTGTAACCTTGCGCAAGTAATAGCGATTCTAAACAGCGTGCAGTTGTGCCTTTGCCGTTTGTGCCGCCAATAAGAATAATTTTGCTGGAAGTGTTTAATAAGCCAATGTTATTTGCAACAGTAGCAACGCGTTCGAGTCCCATTTCAATATTTGCAGGGTGAACACTCTCTAAATAACAAAGCCAATCATCAAGGCTTGATGATTGGCTAGGAATTGTATTTGTCATAGCGTGTAATCAGTAAAGCTGAAATTTACGCTACTCTATGCTCTTGTTCGGTAGAAGGCAAGTTCATAAATTTAGCAAGTACGCGTGCTAATGTGTCGCGCATTTCACGACGGTCAATAATCATATCAATTGCACCGTGCTCTAATAAGAACTCACTGCGTTGAAAACCTTCTGGCAAGGTTTCACGCACTGTTTGCTCAATTACGCGCGGACCCGCAAAGCCAATTAAAGCTTTTGGCTCAGCTACGTTAATATCACCTAACATCGCTAATGATGCAGATACACCACCCATGGTTGGGTCGGTCATTACTGATATAAACGGCAGGCCTTTTTCGCTCATTTTAGCAAGCGCAGCGCTGGTTTTAGCCATTTGCATAAGCGACATAAGTGCTTCTTGCATACGTGCACCACCTGAGGCAGAAAAACACACTAATGGCATATTGTGCTCTAAACATTGGTCTACGGCATCAACAAAACGTGCGCCTACAACCGAAGCCATTGAACCACCCATAAATGAGAATTCAAAAGCAACCGCGGCAACAGGAATACCTTTTAAGCGGCCCTTCATTGCTACTAACGCGTCTTTTTCGCCACTTGATTTTTGGGCTGCGCTAATACGGTCTGAGTATTTTTTAGAGTCTTTAAACTTTAATACATCTTTAGGCTCGTGCTCAGTGCCAAGCTCCGTGCGGTCACCTTCATCTAAAAAGTGCTCTAAACGTTTACGGCCGCTCACACGCATGTGATGGTCGCATTTAGGACATACGTTTAACGATTTTTCTAGTTCAGCTTTATATAAAATTGAATCGCAAGCTGTACATTTAGCCCAAACGCCTTCTGGAATTTCTTTACGACCTGACGACTTAGTCGTTTTAGGTAAGATTTTTTCTAACCAACTCATTTGCAACTCTCTTAATGCTGTTCTGTGTCGCGAGTCTGCTAATAAGTAGCAGACAGATTTTTTCAATTAAAACATGAATTACACAAACACGGTATAAAAAACTGGTCTTAGTAGTTAGATAAACGCTTATAAATTCAACACTAACATTCCGAGTCAGGTAAAAATAATGGCCCTAGTGGGGTTTTAGGAATATTAAAGTGTTCTGGGTAATCTACATCTACTAAATAAAGACCCGCGGCTTTTGCTGTGGCACTGGCTTTAGCACGCTCTTTTAAATCTAATAGCTCTTTTAACCATACAGGTTGGTGCTTGTGTAGGCCTATATCCATTAAACAGCCGGTAATATTACGCACCATATGGTGTAAAAAAGCGTTCGCTTTAATATCAATAATAACGTAATCGCCCTGGCGTTGTACCGATAAATGATGAATAGTTCTGTTTGCTGTATTAGCTTGGCAATGCAGCGCTCTAAAAGAGGTAAAGTCGTGCTCGCCAATTAAGTACTGACACGCCTCTTGCATTTTTGTTTCATCAAGTGGGTGATGAAAGTGCGTAACGCCTTCATTCATAACTGCGCCTCTATAAGCGTAATTATAAATAACATAACGATAACGACGCGCTGTTGCGCTAAAGCGTGCATGAAAGTCTTCACTAACAGGTTGAGCAAAACGAATCGCTATATCTTTAGGGAGTAACGTGTTCATTCCCATAGTAAATGCAACCATCTCACGGGGAGCATGGGTTTCAAAGTGTACAACTTGACCAGTGCCATGCACACCTGCATCTGTGCGGCCCGCACACACTATTTCAACCGGATGATTACAAATGCTCGACAACGCTTTTTCTACTTCTTGTTGTACGCTATTTACATGAGACTGACGTTGCCAACCACTGTAACGTGCGCCGTTGTATTCAACTCCAAGTGCTACTCTCATAATTACTGCTTTACCTACTGTGCTAATGAACGGGGCATTTTATGCTATCTCGCGGTGCAATAAAAGTAACCTCGTCTATTTATAGTTATTCGCAAAATTAAGTAATTTATTTTACCCCAATAAAACACAGCGATAAGTTAGTGAACTTTTAACGTCCTGGGTTTAATAAACGTCTAAAACTAATTAAGTGCTTTTTATAGGTTAGAGTTATTCGTACCTATAAAAAAACCGCATTAACAAAGCTAATGCGGTTTTTATAATCATGAATGCTCTAGTTAAGTTTAGCTTTTAAACTTTGCGCTTCTTCTTGTACATCTTCAGGGCCACTTTCAATAACATCTTCAATCACTTTAAGGGCTGAGTCAAAGTCGTCAATTTCAATGTATGCTCGTGCCAAATCAAGCTTGGCAGAATAACCACCGCTTTCTAAGTCAACATCTGTTGGGTTATCGCCTGCAAGTAACGAATCAAAGTCACTTAACCCTACGTCCATATTAACCTCGTCATAGGGTTCATGCTCAAGTACTGAGTCATCGCTTTGTTCAAGTAGCGCGTCAATATCAACAAAATCATCGGTTGTAGCCTGCTGATCATTTTGCGAAGGCTCTTCTTGCACCGCTTTCGCTTCAACTTCAGTGTCTAAGTCTTCGTTTAATAGGCTATCAAAGTCGACATCAAATTCGCTGCTATCTTCTAAATTTAACTCATCCGGTTCACCTAACTCACTAAGCAACGCATCAAAATCGGTTTGCGTTAAGTCAGCCATAAACTCATCGTCTAGCTGCTCGTCGGGTATAACGTCTTCATTAGTTTGATCATCAGCAGCCTGTGTTAGCTCGGCTTCTAATTGCGAATTTGTTATTTCATCTTCAACGTCTTCTGAAAGTGCTTGTTCTAAAATTGCATCGTCAAAATCAGGCTGTTCCTGCGCACTATCCGTTGTTTTCGCCTCACCTAGAGGTTCCTCTTGCGGTAAAGGCGCATCAAGCTCATCATCAATCAGCGGCTCGTCATCTAGGTCGGCTTCTAATGCATCAATACCAGTGTTACCAGCAAGTGCATTTGCTAAGTCTTGCTCAGCTTGGCTTGGCGCCATACCGCTTGCTTGCCCATCAAGTTCATCACCTTGTAACTCTTGCGGACTATATGATTGCTGATCATCTAAATCAATTTCGTCATCGTTATCAAGCTCTAACTCAGGGTACTCGTCAAGTTCTTCACTTGGAGTTACTTGCTCATCTAATAATGCATTGAGCTCGTCGTCTAGCTCATCAACGCTTTGCAATAAATCATCATCGAAAACCCCTTCGTCTCCATCCGTATTTTCAGATAAATCTAGCTGGCTTTCATCATCAGTTAATTCATCTAGTGATGACGGCACTTGAGCGTGGTTATCATCTGCACCTATATCATCGGTATGCTTCGGCTCAAGCTCTGGCTCTGAAAAATCGTTATCAATGAGTAACTCATCATCAAAGTCGTCTTCTAAGCTATCTAATTCACTGCCTGAAAGTGCGTTTGCTAAGTCTTGTTCAGCTTGGCTTGGCTGCATGCCTGTTGCATCACCATCAAGCTCATCTCCCAATAACTCATCAGGAAGATATTGCTGTTGCTCTGTTACATCTAACGTCTCGGGCTTATCATCTGAAAAGTCTATATCATCACTAAGCGTATCATTTATAGCATCATTTTCAGGTTGAGTATCTAAAAGCGGACTCGCTGGTGTTTCTTGTGAATCAAGCGGATCGTCACCTAAATCAACCTCTACCTCTTCAATGTCATCATCAAGATCATCTAACGCCCAATCAGGGTTTTCAACATAGTCTTCGTCTGTAGCCTGCTGTAGCTCGTTGAGTAATTCATCAACACTTTTTAGGGTATCGTCAGTGTACTCTTCCTGTGCATCTTCTGGGTCGAGTAACGTTTCTGAACTATCTGTAAAGTCAGTGTTTTCAAGCAAGTCAGCATTAAGCTCTGGTTCCTCGCGAAGCTCTGGCTCATCTGCAAGTTCTGGCTCACCTTCAAGCTCTGGTTCTTCTTCGAGCTCAGGCTCTTCTACAAGCTCGGGTTCTTCTTCAAGCTCAGGCTCTTCTACAAGATCAGGCTCTTAAAAAAGATCATACTACTATTAATGATAAGAATGATAGATATCATAATGCTATT
>NZ_PNDP01000071.1:0-5109 GCF_005886415.1 Pseudoalteromonas sp. S327
CGTTCTCAGTGTCGCGCGCAGCGGCTCTGTGCTCTCGGTGGTAAAATTGTTTTGGGTTAAGCCCATTCAATTGATTAAGAGATTATTATCACCACAGAGAACACGGAGAAGAGAAGGAGAAGATCTTTTTCAGTGTAGCGCGCAGCGCCTCTGTATCCTCGGTGGTAAAAATCTTTAGCCTAAATACACAAAGTGATGAAGAGGTTATCCCCACGGGGAAGAGAAATAGAGTTAATTATTACTTGTAGAGGGGCAACTTGCTGGTGTTTATTACATTTTGAAGCCATGAGCAGCTGGCCTTTTAACGTGAGCAAGCTCTTCGTCTACGCCAAAATTGGCCGATGCTTAATTGACCGTTAGGCGCCTTTAAAAAAATACACACATTGCATGCCCTAGTAATTAAACATAGACTATCGGAGCATAAATTTTTTAAGTCGGTCATTAAAATTGACGCGAATGGATTTTGATAAATTAGGATATGAAAAAACATCATGAATGAAGAAAAGCTAACTCATCTAAAGGCACTCGAAGCCGAGTCGATTCATATTATGCGGGAGGTTGCAGCTGAGTTTGATAATCCAGTAATGCTTTACTCTGTAGGTAAAGATTCGTCGGTTTTATTACACTTAGCACGTAAAGCATTTTACCCGGGTAAAATTCCTTTTCCGCTTATGCATGTTGATACTAACTGGAAATTTAAAGAAATGATCCAGTTTAGAGATCAAATGGCCGAAAAGTATGACTTTGATCTAATTGTTCATAAAAACCCAGAAGGTATAGCAATGGGCATGAGCCCATTTGTACACGGTAGTGCTAAGCATACAGATGTTATGAAAACTCAAGGCCTTAAGCAGGCGCTTGATATGAATAATTTTGACGCTGCATTTGGTGGTGCTCGCCGCGATGAAGAAAAGTCGCGTGCTAAAGAACGTGTTTATTCTTTCCGTGATAAAAATCATCGCTGGGATCCTAAAAACCAACGCCCAGAACTGTGGAACGTTTATAACAGTAAAGTAGATAAAGGTGAGAGCATTCGTGTGTTCCCGCTTAGTAACTGGACCGAGCTAGACATTTGGCAGTACATTTACCTTGAAGGTATTGAAATTCCATCATTATACTTTGCGAAAGAGCGCCCTGTAGTTGAGCGCGATGGCACGCTTATTATGGTTGATGATGAGCGTATGGAGCTTGAAGAGGGCGAACAAGTACAAAATAAAATGGTTCGTTTTAGAACGCTTGGTTGCTACCCGCTAACGGGTGCTGTTGAGTCTGTAGCACAAACCCTTCCTGAGATAATCCAAGAGATGCTGCTTTGTACTACTTCTGAGCGTCAAGGGCGAGTAATTGATAACGACTCTGCAGGTTCTATGGAGAAGAAAAAAATGGAAGGCTACTTCTAATCAAAAGCTGTAAAAAAAGCTATTAGAAAGTAACTAATTTATTATCGAACCAAATTCAGAGAAAATTATGTCACAAGAAACAAACTTACTTGCTACAGATATTGAAGCTTACTTAAAAGTACACGAAAACAAAGACATGCTACGTATTTTAACATGTGGTAGCGTGGATGATGGTAAATCTACATTAATTGGCCGCTTGCTTTATGATAGCAAAATGATTTTTGAAGATCAGATGGCTGCTATTGAAAAGGATTCAAAACGTTTTAATACCACTGATAACGATTTCGACTTATCTCTTTTAGTAGATGGCCTGCAATCTGAGCGCGAGCAAGGCATTACGATTGATGTTGCGTACCGTTATTTTGCAACAGACCAACGTAAATTTATTATTGCAGACACGCCTGGGCATGAGCAGTACACGCGTAATATGGCAACGGGTGCTTCTACGTGTGATTTAGCTATTATTTTGATTGATGCGCGCCACGGTGTGCAGGTGCAAACACGTCGCCATAGCTATATTTGCTCTTTATTAGGTATTAAAAACGTAGTTGTCGCTATTAATAAAATGGATGCGGTAGGTTACGAGCAGTCGGTTTATCAAAATATCAAAAAAGATTACCGCGAGTTTGCGCAGGATCTTTCGTTTGATGATGTACGCTTTGTGCCAATTTCGGCGCTACGTGGCGATAATGTAGTAAACGAAAGCGAAGCTATGAGCTGGTATCCTGGTTCAACGTTAATGAAGCTACTGAATACTGTACAAGTAAACCATGCGAAAAACGATGAGTTTAGGCTACAGGTGCAATATGTTAATCGCCCAAATCTAGACTTTAGGGGCTTTAGCGGTACGATTGCTGCGGGTGACATTAGAGTGGGCGACACAATTGCTTCACTACCTTCAGGTAAAGAGAGTAAGGTTAAATCAATAGTTACTTTTGATGGCGACCTAGAAAAAGCATCAGCAGGTATGGCTATTACATTAACACTTGAAGATGAAATAGATGTAAGCCGTGGTGATATGCTAGTACGTCCGCACCAAAAGCCACATTCAGCTGATAGCTTTGAAGCAGACGTAGTATGGATGACTGAAGAAGCTCTTCATGTAGACCGTGAATACGAAATTAAAGTTGGAAGTAAATCGGTTTATGGTTACGCTGAGGTTGTTAACTATAAGGTTGATGTGAACACGCTAGAGCAGCAAGAAGCATCACAATTAAATCTAAACGAAATTGGTAACTGCCAATTTGCATTAACAGCGCCCGTCCAATTTGATGCATATGATGTAAATAAACACACTGGTGCGTTTATTGTGATTGACCGTTTAACTAACGTAACGGTTGGTGCGGGTATGATACGTAAGCCATTAAACGGTAAAGGCAACAAGCCTAAAAGCGAGCACTCTGCGTTTGAAGTTGAGTTTAATGCGTTAGTTCGTAAGCACTTTCCTCATTGGGATGCAAAAGTAATCCGTTAGATTACTCGAGATATAGCGGGCTCTTTGAGAGCCCGCATTTTAATTTTTTAACTAAGGATGGCTACTTTAACCATGCCATTAGATGCATATCTAACGCTTTGTATTTTTGCTTTTACAATTTTAGGTTTAATTGTTTTACAAACGCGCCCTGTTGCTGTTTTTGGTGCAACACTTATTGCTTTAATCACTTGCGATTTAGTGACTAAAGATCAGTTTTTAACAAGTATTGCAAACCCTGGCCTTGTAACATTAATTTTGCTTGTTTTATGCTCCTTAGCACTTGAGAAAACTCGCTTGCTAAGAGTTATTGCCTCAAAAACTATTGTTGATAGCTACTTTTCGACTTGGTTTAGGTTGTTTGGTATTACCACTTTTTTTTCTTCTATATTAAATAATACTGCGGTTGTGGCTACGTTACTTTCGCCTATTAGGAATAACCCCCACCATTTTGCCAGTAAACTACTATTACCTTTATCGTATGCCTCTATTTTAGGTGGAACGCTTACGCTAATAGGTACTTCTACTAATTTAATCGTTAACTCAATGTATATTGAGGCGTCGGGTAAGTCGTTATCGTTTTTTTCATTTACTGCTGTGGGTGCTATTTTGGTACTTTGCTGTGGTTTAGCTATGTTTTTATGCACCCGAATGTTACCAAGTATTGAGCAAAATAATGCTACTTCAGAGGGGTATTTTATTGATGCTAAAGTTTCTACAGGTTCTGAGTTAGTTGGGCGCTCTGTTGAGGTTAATGGGCTTAGGCATTTGGAATCATTATTTTTAGTTGAAATAGTGCGATCAGGCAGGCTTATTAGCCCTGTTTCACCGACGGAAGTAATTCAGCCTTCGGACAGACTTATTTTTTGCGGTGACATAACTAAATTATTGCAGCTAGGGCAGTTTTCAGGTTTAGAAATTTTTGCAGAAAAAAATGGTGCTTTAAATAGCAACCTTACTGAGGTAGTTGTTCGGTCTGAAAGTATAATTGTAGGACGCACGCTTAAAACTACGGGATTTAGGGCATTGTTTGATGCTGCTGTAGTGGCAATAAGACGAGATGGTGAACAGGTTTCGGGTAAGTTAGGTGATGTAATAATTCGCTCTGGTGACTTTTTAGTGTTAGCCGTGGGTGATGATTATAAATCTCGAACAAATATAAATAAAAACTTTTTAACCTTATCTGGTGTAGAGCCTGAAAGTAGAATTAATGGCTGGCGAGCTTGGCTTTCCATTGGGGGCTTTGTAACCACAATAGCATTAGCGGCTGCTGGAGTGCTAGATTTATTAGAGGGGCTAGTATTATTGCTCGGGGGCCTTTTATTTACTCGTAGTTTAACTACTAATGAGTTAGTAAGACGATTCCCGATTGATATATGGCTAGTGGTTTCATCTGCACTTTTACTGTCGAGTGCGCTGGTTAACTCTGGCGTGGTTGAATCGTTAGGTGGATTTATAGGTCAATTCGATGACCCTAGGTATGTGTACACTGCATTTGTATTAGTTTATGTCGTAACTTGGTTAATGACCGAGTTTGTAACTAATAACGCTGCTGCGGCGTTGATGTTTCCTATAGGCTATACCGTGGCCTTAGGGTTTGGTGTAGATGTGTTGCCTTTTGTAATGGCGGTAGCGTTTGCTGCAAGCGGAAGTTTTATTAGCCCGTATGGTTATCAAACTAACTTGATGGTATTTAATGCAGGTAATTACAGGTTAAACGACTTTGTAAAAATAGGCTTACCTATTAGCATAGTGTATGCGCTGGTTGTGCTGGTGTTTGTGCCTGTGTTTTTTCCTTTTAGTGTAAATTAGGGGCATTTTACGCGAGTAACTTACTGGCATTATTAATTACGGTTGCTTTTTAGTGTAGCGCCTCGGTGGTCACATTGTTTTGGGCTAAACGCATAAAGTGATTAAGAGATTATTATCACCACAGAGAACACAGAGAACACAGAGAACACAGAGAAGGAGAAGTAACTATTCCTTGTAGACGCACAGCTTGCTGGCGTTATGAATATTTTCTCTGTGTATCGCGAAGCGCCTCGGTGTCCTCGGTGGTAGATTTGTTTCTAAATAAACAACGAAGGTGATTTTATCACCACAGAGAACACAGAGAACACAGAGAAGAGAAGTAAATAATTACTTGTAGACGCGAAGCTTGCTGGCGTTATAATAACTTCTAAGTGTAGCGCGCCGCGCATAGGGGGACTCGGTGGTAGATTTTTTTTTAAATAAACC
>NZ_PNDP01000072.1:0-12411 GCF_005886415.1 Pseudoalteromonas sp. S327
GCAGCCATGTAGGCAACAAATCCCTAATCGCCCCTAGAAAATACCCTCAGGGCAGCGCATGTTTGGTATTTATGCTACGTTATCGCCTATTTATGGGGAGTAACCACACTTCATAGGCTCTGCCTTACCTAAAAACCAAACATACTGCTGCAAATTCAGCCACCAAAGTGCAACACGCCCTAATATTCTAGGTATTTTGTACTTTAGCCACGCAAGTATACCCAAACCAAGTTAAAATGCGAGTTTGCTGCGCTTTAAAAACTCATAAAGCACCCCATATATGAAAGTAAGTAAAAATTTAATATCTTGTTCTCAGTGCTGATTCTGGCGCTAAAACACGGTATGCTAAAACTAACCAGATAACCTTTTCGGTGCACAGTGCCCATCAACAGGTGCTAATTTTCAGGAGCTATTATGACAGAGCATAAAAAACCACTGGTATTAATGATTTTAGACGGTTGGGGATACCGCGAAGATGAGCAAAGCAATGCGATTCTTGCAGCCAACACCCCCGTTTTAGACAACCTATGGGCAACCCGCCCACGCACATTAATTTCAGGCTCAGGTTTAGATGTAGGCTTACCTGAAGGGCAAATGGGTAACTCAGAAGTAGGCCATGTAAATTTAGGTGCTGGTCGTGTTGTTTATCAAGACTTTACTCGCATTACCAAAGCAATCAACGATGGCGAATTTGACTCAACTCCTGCACTTGTTGAAAACATCGATAAAGCAGTCGCTGCAGGCAAAGCCGTGCATATTATGGGTTTATTAAGCCCAGGTGGTGTTCACAGCCACGAAGATCATATTGTCGCAAGTATTCAATTAGCCGCTAAACGCGGTGCAAAAGAAGTATATTTTCATGGCTTTTTAGATGGTCGTGATACACCACCACGCAGTGCTAAAGCATCAATAGAGCGTATAGAAGCCTTATTTGCCGAGCTAAATTGTGGCCGCTTAGCGTCTCTTGTGGGCCGTTATTACGCCATGGACAGAGACAACCGTTGGAACCGTGTAGAAAAAGCCTACAATGTAATGGCATTAGGTGAAGGCGAGTTTAATTATGCTGATGGTGTGTCGGCATTAGAAGCCGCCTATGAGCGCGACGAAAACGATGAGTTTGTAGCACCAACCACCATTACGCCACAAGGCACTGAAGCAGCACAAATTAATGATGGCGACACCATCATCTTTGCTAATTTTAGAGCCGACCGTGCCCGTGAAATCACCCGTGCCTTTGTAGAGCAAGACTTCGATGGGTTCGAAAAGAAAAAATCACCACAGTTAAGTGCATTTGTAATGATGACAGAATACTCAGCCGATATTGATGCCCCTGTCGCGTTTGGTCCTAAGCCACTGGTAAACGTATTAGGTGAATGGCTTGAAAAAAATGGCAAAACGCAGCTACGTATTTCTGAAACAGAAAAATACGCTCATGTTACGTTTTTCTTTAGTGGCGGACGCGAAGATGAATTTGAAGGCGAATCACGCGAATTAATTCCTTCTCCACAGGTTGCCACTTACGACCTTCAGCCAGAAATGAATTCAGAAATGCTAACCGACAAACTTATTGAAGCTATTAAAAGCGGTAAGTTTGATGCCATTATTTGTAATTACCCGAATGGCGATATGGTGGGTCACTCTGGTGTGTTTGAAGCCGCGGTTAAAGCCTGTGAAGCTGTTGATGCATGTATAGGCCGCGTGGTAGAAGCGCTAGATGAGTTTGGCGGTGAAGCACTTATCACAGCCGATCACGGTAATGCAGAGCAAATGGCAAATACTGCCACGGGCCAAGCTCATACCGCTCACACTAGCGAGCCAGTGCCATTTATTTATGTAGGACGTGATGCAACGCCAAGTGAAGGCAAAGCATTAAGTGATGTAGCACCTACTATGCTACACCTCATGGGCATGGAGCAACCAAGCGAAATGACCGGCACGCCAATCATGACGTTGAAATAACACATGAGCAAACCAGTAAATTGGTTTAGTGTTTATACAGTTGTATTGGTTTCGTTAGTGGTTGCACCTGCAACTGCTAACGAAAACCGCACTAAAAAAGACCTATCTGAAGTGCAATCTGCATTAGAGCAAAGCCAAGCAGAGTACAATGCACAGCGAAAAAAAATTGCCGCACTGCAAAAAAACTTAAAAAAACACGAGTTAGAAATAGCTAAAAATGCCAAAGCCCTCAATATGGCTGAGCAATCAGTAAAAGAAACCGAGCAAAAACAACAAGCACAGCAACAAAAAGCACAGCAATTAAAAGCGCAACACGCGCAATTTCAAGCCATTTTAGCTGCCCAGCTAAAAAGTGCTTACATGGCTGGGGGCGACGACTACCCCAAAATGCTTTTAAACCAGCAAGACACAGCTAAATTTGAGCGTACCTTAAGCTATTACAACTATTTAAATAAAGCGCGCATAGAGCAAATTGAAGAGCTTAAAGTACTACAACAACAAATTGCAGAAAACCAAGCCGCACTTGCCAAAACCAAACAAAAATTAGCCGCCTTATTTGAAGAACAAAAAAGACGCCAAAGCGCGCTAGTAAACGCCCAAAGCGAGCGCCAAACTAATCTTAAAAACTTACAAGCACAGCTCAATAGCACTAAAAGCTCGATTAATTACTTAAAAGACAACGAGCAAACATTAATCACCACCATTGAAGAACTTGAGCAAGAGAAGACTCAAAAAATTGAATTACTCGGCCTTAATAAAAGTAAAGGCAAGCTTAATTGGCCCAGTAAAGGAAAGTTAAAACACACATTTGGTCAGCGCAAACATGGCGGCATAGACTGGAAAGGCGTGTTAATTGGTGCAAAGGAAGGCACTAATGTAAACAGTATTAATAATGGCCAAGTTGTTTTTGCTGATTGGCTTAAAGGCTTTGGCTGGGTTATTGTGGTTGATCATGGTGAGGGCTTTATGAGCCTATACGGCCATGCGCAAACATTATTAAAAGATGTGGGCGACATGGTTCGAGAAGGCGAAACGCTGGCATTAGTAGGTCAAAGCGGCGGACAATCGAGTTCTGGTCTATACTTTGAAATACGCCACAAAGGACGCGCAGTAAATCCTGTTAAATGGTGCAGACGTATTTAAGTGAATAAAACAGCTGCACCGCATTAGGAGCAGCTGATGACTCAAAAAATACCACAAACACGCTCATTTCCCTCTTCCCGTACGCGCTATTTGTTTTTATTGTGTGCATTGACCTGTATTGCTATTTTTTGTTTTAGCAATTCATTACTTGCCAGCTCAGTTAAAGATCTTAAAAGTCAGCAAATTTCTGAAATACTCTTCAACATTAAAGCCTATTATGTCGATGACTTATCACTGACAAAAGGTGCACAGGGTGCCTTTAATAATCAGCAAGTAGAAATTTTACTAGACCAGCTAGATCCTTATTCTAAATACCTCAATGAAAATGACTTAGACGCTTTGTTTAATAATACAAATGGCCATTACACAGGCGTGGGCATTGAAGTGAAAGACATTGACAGTGACATTACTATTGTTGGTGTTGTTAAAAACTCCCCAGCCAAAAAGTCCGGTATTTTAGCGGGCGATATTATTGTTAGTGTTAATGATATAAACACGCAAACAGGTAGCTTAGAGCAAGTAGCTGCGTTGATAAAAGATACCCGCTTTAACGCGGTTAAACTAACAATAAAGCGCGCAGGGCAGCAGCAACCAATTAGCTTTGCGGTAAATCGCAAAGAAATAAACTTAGAAAGCGCCACTAGCCAATTACTCGACTCAGGCACTGGGTATTTAGCCATAAATAATTTTTCTAATCACACCTTACATGAAGTGGCGCTGCAGGTAGCTGCACTTAAAAATGATTATCGCACGCCCCTTAAAGGGTTAGTCATTGATTTACGTGACAACCCAGGTGGTACTTTACAAAGCGCAGTGGCGGTAGCAGATCTATTTTTACAAAGCGGCACTATAGTCACCACTAAAGGGCGCTATTACGACGCTAATCAAGCCTACTACGCTAAACGAGGCGACATACTAAAAGGCTTGCCTATTGTGGTGCTTATTAATGAAAATTCGGCCTCTGCGGCTGAAATACTCGCCGCTGCTTTAAAAGATAATAAGCGTGCTACAGTGGTTGGTAATCAGTCTTATGGCAAAGGCTCGGTGCAATCTTTGATCCCACTTGGTGATGGTAATACAGCGCTAAAATTAACAACTGCTAAGTACTTTACACCTGCGGGCGTATCTATTGAAGGCGTAGGAGTTACCCCCGATGTAGCAATTGCGCAAGCAACCCTTCCACAATCAAATAAAGCCGTTATAATAAAAAATGAGCAGAACAAAAATACACCACAATTTGAACATGAAATACTGGGCGACTTGCAGTTAGTAAAAGCTAAGCAATTACTTAGAATGCAATAGTAAATAATCTAAACTCTAGGTAAGCGATTTAATAACAGAATAAATATTAACACTATTAGATTCTGCTATTCTTTAGCTATAAATTTTAAGTAAATTCAAGGCAGTTAGCGCTAAAAATGGCTGCTGAGATAGCTTTATTACCCGGCGCTGAGATTAAAAAATACCCTTAATAAATTAAAAAGATAATAAAAACTATAAACGTGAAAATAATAAAATGGCTGTTGTTGGCTATCTGCTTTGTATCTAGCACTGCTTGGGCAAAGCAAATAGCCATCGTAATTGATGATATTGGCTATCATCAGCGAGATTTAGAATTTCTTACCTTACCAGGGCAATTGTCGTATTCAATTTTGCCCCACACACCCTACTCTCAAATTTTTGCCACGCTTGCCAGCCAAGCAAATAAAGAGCTTTTATTGCATGTACCTATGCAAGCCTTGAACGGTAAAGCACTCGGCCCTGGTGGGCTCACTGTAAATATGGATAAAGAACAGCTACAAAAAACTTTAGGCACCGCACTGGCAAGCTTACCGCAAGTAAAAGGGGTTAATAACCATATGGGGTCGGCACTCACTCAACAAAGCCAAGCCATGAAGTGGACTATGGAAGTACTTAAAAAACGTAATTTATTCTTTTTAGATAGCCGTACTACCGACTTAAGCCAAGCGCAAAATGCGGCAAATTTTATTGGGGTTGAAAATATAGGCCGCCATGTGTTTTTAGACAATATAACCACGCATGAGCAACTGCAGCAAAGGCTGGATGAGCTAAAATATAAAGCGACTAAACATCACTTTGCCATAGCGATTGCCCACCCCTACCCAGAAACCATCGACTTTTTACGCCAAGCGCTACCTGAGCTCACTGAGCAAGGCTTTGAACTGGTACCAATCTCACAGCTGGTAGAACGTAAGTATGTACAAATAGCCCAACAACAAGCCATTTCATTAAACTGATGGAGTAAGCGAGCACCTTACTCCATCAGTTAATTTAACTCAATTATAAGTATGGTATTTATAAAACAAATGTCGCTACCTTGGCATTTAGATCTGTAGCTCTGTCTTTTAATACTTCGGCTTGGCTTAAATGCGCGGTAGCTGAGGTAGTTATTTCATCGGTTACATCTTTAATGGCAACCGTATTTCTAGTAATTTCATTGGTCACTTGCGTTTGCTCTTCTGCTGCAACCGCTATTTGACCCGCCATATCAGAAATCTCATTTACCGCCAAAGTAATTTCTTCTAGTGCGTGTGCGGCAGCATTTACATCATCCACACTATTGTTGGCATAGCCCTTACTGCTGTCCATCAAGCTCACTGCTTTTTTAGTGGTGTTTTGTAAGGTTTCTATAGTGGTATAAATTTCGGCTGTAGAGTTTTGTGTTCTTCTTGATAACACGCGCACTTCATCGGCAACCACTGCAAAACCACGCCCCTGCGATCCCGCACGGGCGGCCTCTATTGCAGCATTAAGTGCTAAGAGATTTGTTTGCTCTGCAATTTCTTGAATGGTAGTTAAAATGCTCGATATAGCCTGAGCATGCAAACTTAATTCACCAATAACTGTGGTAGTTTGGTCTATTTCGCCCGCGAGTGAATTAATCGTGTTTCTGGTTTTATCAACTAACAGCTTACCTTCACGGCTACTTTGTGCCGATTGTTGCGATGCGGTTGCGGTGTTTTCTGCATTAGCGGCAATTTCATGGGTTGCACTCGCCATTTCTGTGACCGCGGTAGCAACCATAGCCACTTCTTGTTGCTGGCGCTGCAACTCACTGACACTGCTTTGGTTGGTGATCAAGCTTTTCTCTGCATCAAAGTCTAAGTCAGTAGCTAATTGACGAATATGACTGATCAGTTCATGTTGGCTGCTAACAAAACGATTAAAACTACCAGCCAGAACCCCAACTTCATCTTGCGTATCAACAGTTATACGCTGGGTTAAATCACCGTTACCATCTGCAATTGTTGATAAAGCTTGCGACACTCGGCTCAAAGGGGCGAGCAATACACCCAATAACCATGAAATAGCCAACACACTCAGTAAAAGTGCTACTGCAACCAGCACTAATTGGGTCAGCAATAAACTAATAAGCGGAGCCTCTAAAGTTTGTTTATCCAATACAAACAGCAACTGCCAATCTGTATTGTTAATGTTTTCACCCCAAACTAGCTTCTCTCGGTCTTCACTCTCAAAGTAAACAGGAGTAAATTCACCGTTTTGACTGTTAGATAAAATTAATTGATGATTTATTTTCGAGTCAATACGCGTAATATCTGCCATTACTTTTCTAGCGTCTTTGTAGGCAACCACAGTGCCATCTTTATGCATCATAATGGCGTACCCATCCGCAGGCAAAGACATTGTATTGACGCTATCGGCCAAGGCCTCAATCGATAAATCCCCCGCAACCACACCGCTTTGCGTGGTTTTAGCAATAGAAACAACCAACAGATTATACGCGGTATCTAAATAAGGTTTGGTAATTACGGTGCTACTTTGAAGCAGTGCTTGTTTATACCATGGACGAGTGCGCGGATCGTAGCCGGTGCGATCAATACTGGGATCAGAGTCAGTCATTTTTCCGCTACTATCTCCAAAGTAAGTTAACTGAAAGCCACCTGAAAATGCTGCTTGCTGTAGTGCGCTGAGCGTGTTGTCCTCAACCTTATTCGCAACCGATTTAATTATCTGCTGACGACTAGCTAGCCAATTTTCAATACTCGTAGCCTGTTGCTTACCAGATTGGCTTACGTTATCAATACTGCTTTTTAGCAGTAACGCTTTTTGAGAGGTATAGCTATTCCAGGACAGCAATACAATAATAACGGCTAGGGCAAGAACGACCGATAGCAAGATTTTTTTCTTTAGTGAATATGAGTTCATATTGAGTGTAAATACTCGCGTTAAATGAAATTGAAAGGCAACAAACCAGCAATTAAATGACTTAATTAAGCTACGATTTGAGCGATAAGTCGCTCAGGTGCGCGAATATTTTCATATACCCAAATTAAAAACAAACTAAAATCATCTATTTAAATTAAAACCAAACTTATTCATTAATTTTAAATAGCGTACATTTAATTAAAAGATACATAGATGTGACTAGAGGTAAGCAGAACAAGACAAACGATACTTTCTATTAACCTTTTTAGTTAGCTTTTTTAGTTAAAAAAAAGCCCCGCATATTAATGCAGGGCTTTTTAAGTTTTACATTTTTTGCGCTATTAGCTCATAGCACTTTGCAGCTTTTTCATCGCTGTTTTTTCTAGCTGGCGAACACGCTCAGCAGATACACTGTATTTTTCAGCAAGCTCTTGTAGTGTTGCTTTGTCATCAGACAACCAGCGTGCACTTACAATGTCTTGTGAGCGTTCGTCTAGCGTTTTAAGCGCGCTAAATAAACGAGTATGTGACTGCTCTTGCCATTGTTGCTGCTCAATATCGTCAGCTAAATCAGCTGAGCCGTCTGTTAAATATTGTACTGGTGAATATGTACTTGTTGGTGCGTCGTCGTTATCGTCGCCCGTTAAGTCAAAGCCCATGTCTTGGCCGCTCATGCGCGATTCCATTTCACGAACTTCTTTTTCACTCACACCTAGCTCATTAGCTACAGTGCTTACTTCAGCTTGGTTAAACCAACCTAAACGTTTTTTGTTTTTACGAAGATTAAAAAACAATTTACGTTGCGCTTTAGTGGTCGCAACTTTTACGATGCGCCAATTTTTAAGCACAAACTCATGAATTTCTGCTTTAATCCAATGAACAGCGAAAGACACTAAACGTACACCCACACTTGGGTCGAAACGCTTAACCGCTTTCATCAGGCCTATATTGCCCTCTTGGATTAAGTCGGCTTGCGGTAAACCATAACCCGAGTAGCTTTTAGCAATATGTGCTACAAAGCGTAAATGCGACATAATGAGTTGCTTTGCAGCACTAAGATCGCCTTCTTCTTGAAGTCGTGTTGCTAGCTCTTTCTCTTGCTCAGCTTTAAGCATAGGAATTGTGCTAACCGCTTGAAGGTAGCCGTCCATGCTTGCGCTTTGTTGCCCAACTGTAAGTGCCATTGCGTATAAATCTTTACTCATTTTTCACCTCGGTGATAAACATTTGAAACCATCTTAGCACTCTTTCTCTAAGAGTGCTAACCCCAATTTAAAACTTTTTTTAAGCGTAAATCAAGCGGTTTTTTAGTGTATGTTAAGTCTACTACATGCGACTGAATAAGTGATGAACTAAGGGATTGCAAGAGATTAGCGCAAGCGTAACAGCGCATTTACAACTAATCTCATTTGAGGATAATAATATACAAACATGACATTTTTGAGTCAGCCATTAGCAGCTGTACTCATACTTTATCAGGCTCAATTTCTTTAATATATCGGTTAACCGATAAGTAAGAACCAATAAAGCCTAAGCTGGTTGCTAGTAATACTAATGCGCCAAACTCATTAAGCGTTAAACCAATTAACGAAAAGCTTGTTTGATACACGCCTGCAACGCTGCTTACTGCGCTAGTTAACCACCACATCATTAAGGCAATACAAATAAATGCAAACAAGCCCCCTATAACGCCATACCAAATGCCGGTCCACAAAAACGGAGCATGTATAAATGTATTGGTAGCACCTACTAACTTCATTACTTGTATTTCTTCTTTTTTATCCATAATCGATAAACGAATCGTATTACCAATAATAAGCGTGACAGAGGTAAGAAGTAATAAAGCAATTGTGATAACGCTTTCTTTTAATAAGTCTAATAATGCATTTAGGCGCTCAAGCCAAGCAATATCAAGCTTACCAAAATCTACTTCGCGCTCGTTCTCAAGCTTTGTAAGCAGCGCTTTAGCCGCATTAGGCTGGCGATGCCGCTTAGTAGGTGTCACTAATACAACATCGGGTAGCGGGTTGCTATCTAGGTATTCTAAAGCTTGCCCAAACCCCGACACATCTTTAAATTCAGTTAATGCTTGTTGCTTAGAAATAAATTCAACACTTTCTACCTCGGCGTAAAGTGCTAAACGCTTTACTAAGGTTTGTGTTTCTTGTTCGCTCATACTTTCTTTTACAAAAAGCGATATTTCACTGGCTTCTTCAAACCCGCTACTGACTTGCTGTACATTTTTTACGACTAAATAAAGCGTTGCAGGCAATGTTAAACTTAGCCCAAGTACAGCAATTGTCATTAATGATGCAAGTGGCGTACGCCACATTTCACCTAAACTGTGCACCCCTTGGCGAAAAATATTAATAATAAAAAAATAACCGCCAGCTATGGCTGATTTTTTTTGTTTATCGTTTGAGTTTTGGCGTCCTTTAAATAACAAGCTCACAGCGTGCCCTCCGCAAGTGGGTCTTCAAGCATTCGGCCATCTTTTAAAGTCAGGCTACGGTATTTTAAACGCGACACCAGACCTAGATCGTGTGTTGCTATAAGTACTGTCGTACCGTGTTTATTAAAATCTTCAAATAGCCTTAATATTTCCATAGAGAGCTCGGGGTCAAGGTTACCCGTTGGTTCATCAGCTAATAAAATAGGCGGAGAATTTACAATCGCTCTGGCAATACCTACGCGTTGCTGCTCACCACCAGAGAGTGTAGAAGGATGACATTTAACTTTATCTAACAGCCCTACTTTATCTAGCGCACCATGAACTCGTTTAGCGATTTGTTTATGATAAGTGCCTTCAATAATCAACGGCAGTGCAACGTTATCAAACACAGTGTAACGCTCTAACAAACGATGATTTTGAAAAATAATACCAATATCGCGGCGTGCATAAGGAATTTGCCGAGAATTAACTTTATTTAAATCAACACCATTAATTAGCACGTTGCCTGCAGAGGGGCGCTCCATTAAGCTAATGAGCTTTAATAAGGTACTTTTACCCGCACCACTGTGGCCTGTTAAAAAAGCCAGTTCGCCAGGCTTAATATGAAATGTAACTTTTTCGAGAGCGCGATGCCCACCCGGATAGGTTTTACTTACTTGCTGAAAATTTATCATTTTTTATTATGCCAGTCCCAAATTAGTAAAATGGAATTCCTTAGCTAGGGCCTGCAGACCTTTCAGGATTGAAATTTGCTTTGCCTAGAGACTATTTAATCGCGGCGCAAGGTTTATAGCCCAGAAGGCTAAGTAAAACCGAGCAATAAAAAGTAAATAGTCCAAAGGGCAGCGCATGTTTAATCTCAAAAGATAAACAGACCAAAAAAGGGAGCAAGCTCCCTTTTATGTATTAAGCGTCATCCTCATCTTGGCTAAATAAAGCGTCAATAAAGTCATCGCTTTTAAATGCGCGTAAATCATCAATACCTTCGCCAACACCAATGTAACGAATAGGAATATTAAACTTATCTGCAACCGCAAATATAACCCCACCTTTAGCAGTACCATCAAGTTTTGAGAGGGTAATACCGGTTAAACCAACACATTGATTAAATAAGTTTACTTGGCTAATTGCATTTTGACCTGTACCCGCATCAATGGTTAGCATAACTTCATGCGGTGCATCGGGGTCAATTTTCTTCATTACGCGTGCTATTTTTTCAAGCTCTTGCATTAAGTTATCTTTATTTTGCAAGCGCCCTGCTGTATCAGCAATTAATACATCTACATTACGCGCTTTAGCGGCTTGAAATGCATCAAACACCACCGAGGCACTATCTGCACCAGTGTGCTGGGCAATAACAGGAATGCTGTTACGCTCGCCCCACACTTGCAGCTGCTCTACGGCTGCTGCACGAAAGGTATCACCTGCGGCCAACATAACCGACTTACCTTCATTTTGAAATTGCTTAGCTAACTTACCAATGGTTGTCGTTTTACCTACGCCGTTTACACCGACCATTAATATAACAAATGGTTTTTTATCAGCATGTATCTCAAGCGGTTGCTCAGCTGTTTTAAGCATTGCGGCCATTTCTTGCTTCATTAAGTCATAAAGCGCATCGCCATCTTTAAGCTGCTTGCGATCGGCGGCATCAGTAAGGCTATCAATCAGCTTCATGGTGGTATCAACACCTAAATCGGCGGTAAGAAGCTGTGTTTCTAAATCTTCAAATAAATCATCGTCTATTTTTTTACCACTAAAAATAGATGCAAAGCCAGAGCCTATATTTACACGGGTTTTTAATAACCCTTTTTTAAGACGTGAAAAAAAGCCTTCTTTTTTAGGCTTTTCGGCAAGTTTAGCTTCTTCTTTTGCAAGCTCTGCCGTAATGCGCTCTTGCTCTAAACGATCAGCTTCGGCCTCTGCTGCAATACGTTCTTGCTCTGCACGTTCAGCTTCTGCCTGTTCTTGTGCAATACGCTCTTGTTCTAAGCGCTCAGCTTCTGCTTCTGCAACAATACGTTCTTGCTCTGCGCGTTCAGCTTCTGCCTGTTCTTGTGCAATACGCTCTTGTTCTAAGCGTTCAGCCTCTGCCTGTTCTGCTGCAATACGCTCTTGCTCTAAACGCTCAGCTTCTGCTTGTTCTGCTGCAATACGCTGTTGCTCTGCACGTTCAGCTTCTGCCTGTTCTTGTGCAATACGCTCTTGTTCTACACGTTCAGCTTCTGCTTGCTCTGCTGCAATACGCTGCAGCTCTATACGCTCAGCTTCTGCTTGTTCTGTGGCAATTCGCTCTTGCTCTAAACGTTCAGCTTCTGCTTTTTCTGCTGCAACACGCTCTTGCTCTAAACGCATTTGCGCTTCTTGCTCTGCTAAACGAGCGGCTTGTGCTTGTTGCTTCGCCTGTGCTTCAGCTTGCTCTTTCGCAAGCAACTCAGCGTTGGCTTTTTCAATTGCTAATTTTTCATCTTGCTCAGCTTGCTCGCGCTCTGTGTCTAAACGTTGTTGCTCAGCTCGCTGTGCAGCCATTCGCTCTTGCTCTAAACGCATTTGCGCTTCTTGCTCAGCTAAACGTGCAGCTTGTGCTTGTTGTTGCGCCTGTGCTTCGGCTTGCTCTTTTGCAAGCAACTCTGCATTAGCCTTTTCAATTGCTAAACGCTCTGCTTGTG